>CAZQYE010000065.1:0-9769 GCA_964597375.1 uncultured Myxococcales bacterium | reverse complement strand
ATGGTGGGCGGTGGCAGGCTCGAACTGCCGACCCCCGGCTTGTAAGGCCGATGCTCTCCCAGCTGAGCTAACCGCCCGTTGCCCCCAGAGTATTCACGAATCGCGGCTGCGTCCAAACGCGCCGGCTTCGACGGACCCGCTCCAGCATCGATGGGCCACAGGCGGCAAGCCGCCCGCGACGAACGGACCGTCTTGGTAGGGACGCCCACACCGTTGGCCGCCGGAGCGGGAGCAACCTAGCTAGGTCGCTCTCAGTGAGTGAAGACCTCGCCTTCGTCGTCGCCTTGGGAGGCCGCCTCGGCCGGCGCCTCCATTTCGAGCGCAAGCGGAAGGGGCCCGAGATCGCGCGGGCGCTCGATGACGAACACCGAGTCGCGCCCCTCGGGCAAGACGAGGGCCTCGCGCAGAACCTCGTCCATGTGCTCGACCGGCTGAATCTCGATCTCCTTGAGAACGGTCTTTGGAATCTCCTTGATATCCTGGACGTTCTCGCCCGGAATCAGGACCTTTTTGATGCCCGCGCGGTGGGCGGCCATCACTTTTTCCTTGAGACCGCCGATTGGCAGGATGCGCCCGCGCAGCGTGATCTCCCCAGTCATGGCGACGTCGTGGCGAACCGGGAGCCGGGTGAGCGCCGATACGAACGAGGTCACCATCGTCACGCCTGCCGAAGGGCCATCCTTGGGAATGGCGCCTTCGGGAACGTGAATGTGGACGTCGATCTTCTGGTAGAAGTCGATCGGAAGCCCCAGCTCCTGGGCTCGCGACCGCACGTAGCTCATGGCGGCCTGGGCGGACTCCTGCATCACGTCGCCGAGCTGGCCGGTGATCGTCAGCTTCCCCTTCCCCGGAAGCACGGTGGCCTCGGTATTGAGTAGCTCGCCGCCCTGCTCGGTCCATGCCAAGCCGGTCGTCACACCGATCATCGCCTCGTCCTCGGCGCGACCGTAGCGGAACTTCGGCGGTCCGAGGTACTTCTCGAGAGTACGGCTGCCCACGTGGACGGCATCTCGCTCTTTCTCGCTGACGATCTCGACCGCCACCTTACGGCAAATCGCCGCGATCTCGCGCTCGAGATTACGGACACCGGCTTCCTTGGTGTAGCGCCGGATGATCGTCAGCAGCGCATTGTCCGAGAACGAAATCTGCCCTTCCTTGAGCCCGTTCGCCTCGCGCTGCTTGGGAATGAGGAAGTTCTTGGCGATGTTGAGCTTTTCGATCTCCGTGTAACCGGCGATTCGAATGATCTCCATCCGGTCCTGAAGCGGGCGCGGAATGCGATCGAGCACGTTCGCCGTCGTCACGAACATGATCTTCGACAGGTCGTAGTCGCAGTCGAGATAGTGGTCGTTGAACGACACGTTCTGCTCGGGGTCGAGGACTTCGAGCATCGCCGACGCGGGATCCCCTCGGAAATCGGTCGACATCTTGTCGATCTCGTCGAGCAAGAACACCGGATTGCCCTTACCGGCCTTCTTCATGCTCTGGATGATCTTACCAGGCATGGCACCGATGTACGTGCGGCGATGGCCGCGGATCTCCGCCTCGTCGCGCACGCCGCCGAGGGAGACGCGCACGAAGCGCCGCCCGAGAGCGCGGGCGATCGATCGCCCGAGGGAGGTCTTGCCGACCCCCGGAGGGCCGACCAGGCACAGGATCGGGCCCTTGATCGAGCCGACGAGCTTCGTGACGGCCAGGTACTCGAGAATGCGCTCCTTGACCTTTTCCAGCCCGTAGTGGTCCTCGTCGAGAACGCGCCGCGCTTCTTCGATGTCGATGCGGTCTTCCGTATAGTCGGCCCACGGCAGCGCAAGCATCCAGTCGATGTAGTTGCGCACGACCGTCGCCTCGGCCGACATCGGCGACATCATCTTCAGCTTCTTGATTTCCTTCTCGGTCTTCTCGCGCGCCTCGTCGCTCATTTTCGACTTGGCGAGCGCCTCCTCGAGCTCTTGGATCTCGTTGCGGAACTCGTCCTTCTCACCGAGCTCCTTTTGAATGGCGCGCATCTGCTCGTTGAGGTAGTACTCCTTCTGCGTCTTCTCCATCTGCTTTTTGACGCGGGAGCGGATGCGCTTTTCGACCTCGAGGATCTCCATCTCCGAGCGCATGTGGCCCAAGACTTTCTCCAGGCGCTCGGCGACGTCGAAGGTTTCGAGAAGCTGCTGCTTGTCCTCGATCTTGATGCCAAGGTGAGCGATGATCGTATCCGCCAAGCGCGACGGGTCGTCGATCGAGGCGACCGTCATGACCATCTCCGGCGGCACCTTCTTGTTCAGCCGGACATACGCTTCGAAGACTGAGTTGATCGAGCGTACTAGAGCCTGGATCTCGGCGGACGGGTCGGTGGTCTCCTCGACCGCCTCGGCCTCGACGGCGAAGTAGCGCTCGGTGTCGAGGTAGCGCTGGATGCGCGCCCTGGTCTTGCCTTCGACGAGCACCTTCACCGTCCCGTCGGGCAAGCGCAGGAGCTGCACGACCGTACCGATCGTACCGACCGGGTGGATGTCCTCCTCGGTCGGATCGTTCGTCTTGGCATCACGCTGGGCCGAGAGCAGGATGCGCTGGTCGGTCTCCATCGCCGCCTCGAGCGCGGCGATGGATTTCTGGCGGCCGACGAACAGGGGCACCACCATGTGCGGGAACACGATGATGTCCCGCAACGGCAACAGCGGCAGGCGCTGGCGCTCGCCGCCTCGCCCCGGGCGGCCGGATTCGGGGTTGTCTCGGAATCGCATCGATTTCTTACTCTCGGTCATGTCCTCTCGCTGGGCGCGGCGGGCCGGTCAGCCCGTTCTCGACGCCCCGGCATAGACGATGATCGGTTTCTCCTTGTTCTCGACGACTTCCTCGGAAATGACGACTTCTTCGATCTCGGGCCGCGAGGGTACTTCGTACATCACGTCGAGCATGATCGCTTCCATGATCGCGCGCAGCCCGCGGGCGCCCGACTTGCGGGCCATCGCCTCGCGCGAGATGGCACGCAGCGCCCCTTCGGTGAAGTTCAGGCGCACGTTCTCCATCTCGAACAGCTTCTGGTACTGCTTGGTCAGAGCGTTCTTCGGCTCTTTCAAGATGCGCACGAGTGCGTCTTCGTCAAGGTCGTCGAGGGTCGCAATCACGGGAAGTCGACCGACGAACTCGGGAATCAGGCCGAATCGCAGCAAGTCCTCGGTCTGCACCTCGTGCAGCAGCTTCTGGTTCTTCGGATCCTCCGCGCCCCGGACGTCGGCACCAAAGCCCATGCCCTTCATGCCAATCCGACGACGAACGATGTCCTCTAGGCCGACGAACGCGCCGCCACAGATGAACAGAATGTTCGTCGTATCGACCTGCAAAAACTCTTGCTGCGGATGCTTGCGGCCGCCTTTCGGCGGTACGCTCGCCGTCGTCCCTTCGATGATCTTGAGCAGCGCCTGCTGAACGCCCTCGCCCGAGACGTCGCGCGTGATCGACGGGTTGTCCCCTTTGCGGGCGACCTTGTCGATCTCGTCGATGTAGACGATGCCGCGCTGGCACTTCTCGACGTCGTAGTCGGCGTTCTGCAGCAGGTTGAGAATGATGTTCTCGACATCCTCACCGACGTACCCCGCCTCGGTCAGGCTCGTCGCGTCGGCGATCGCGAACGGCACCTGCAGGAACCGCGCGAGCGTCTGCGCCATCAGCGTCTTGCCCGATCCCGTGGGACCGATCAGCAGGATGTTCGACTTCTGCAGCTCGACGTCACCGGTGACCATCGCCGAGTCGATTCGCTTGTAATGGTTGTGCACGGCCACCGACAGAACCTTTTTCGCCTGTTCCTGGCCGACGACATACTGATCGAGCACCTTGCGGATGTCCGCCGGCTTGGGCACCGAGGAAACCGCACTGATCGCCTCGTCCTGGTCACACTCTTCGGCGATGATGTCGTTGCACAGCTCGATGCACTCGTCGCAAATGTAGACCGTCGGCCCGGCGATGAGCTTGCGCACCTCGTCCTGACCCTTCCCGCAGAAGGAACAAACGAGATCCTTGGTCTTGTCGTCTCCCTTGCTCGCCATCGTGCGCTCCTGACCTACCCTTTCGTCGTATCCGGACGGCTGACGATCACCTCGTCGACGAGACCGAACTCCACGGCCTCGGGCCCCGTCATGAACCGATCGCGGTCGGTGTGCTGTTCTATTGTAGCAATATCCTTGCCCGTATGCTTCGCCAGGATCTGGTTGATCTGCTCGCGCAGCCGGAGAATTTCACGCGCCTGGATGTCGATATCCGAGGCCTGCCCCTGAACCCCGCCGATCGGCTGGTGGATCATGATTCTCGAGTGCGGCAGCGCATAGCGTTTGCCTGTGGCTCCGGCCGCGAGCAAGACCGCCCCCATGCTGGCCGCTTGGCCGAGGCAGAGGGTCGAGACGGGCGGCCGGATGTACTGCATCGTGTCATAGATCGCCAGGCCCGCGGTGACCAGTCCCCCAGGCGAGTTTATATAAAGGAATATATCTTTGTCGGGATCCTCGGCCTCGAGGAACAACAACTGCGCGGTCACGAGCGACGCGACCGGATCGCTGATCTCATCGGAAAGAAAGACGATTCTCTCGCGCAGCAGGCGCGAGTAGATATCGTACGATCGCTCTCCCCTGCCGGTATTCTCTACGACGATCGGAACAAGAGCCATAGCCTCCTCGGTTCGCGGACGTGCCAGCGACCCCTCGGAGCTTAACCCGTTTATCGGGTGTCGGCAACTTGGCTTCTGTCCACTTCTACGTCGCGCTGCGTTGCCAACTCGACCACGCGGTCGAGCGCCTTGTCGCGCAGCATATCCTGTCTCAGGGCCGCAACAGCTCCGGGACGCTCATAATGAGAACGAACGGCATCGACTTGCGAACCCGCAGCAACGAACTGGCGCTTGATCGCATCACGCAGTTCGTCCTCGGTGACCTCGAGCCCCTCAGCTTGCGCAATTGCATCCAGGATGAATCCCGCACGGACTTGCTTGACCGCGGAGGGCTCGAGCGCCGCACGCACTTCGGCAACCTTGTCATCGGGAATCTCTCGGACCCCCATGTCGCGCAGCATGCGCACGAGTTGCTGATCGACGAGCGTTTCTGGAACCTCGAAATCGTGCGCTTCGACCAGTGCCGAAAGCAAGTCGTTACGCATGCGCCGCTCGGCTTCCATCCGCTCGCGCCGCTCGAGGTCTTCACGGACCTTGGCCCGCAGCGCCTCGAGCGTGTCGCATCCTTCGATGCCGACCTCTGCGGCGAACTCGTCGTCGAGGGCAGGGAGGATCTTGTTCTTGATTTCGCGCACGGTGACGTCGAACCGCACCAGCTTGCCGGCAAGCGCCGGATCGGGGTGGTCCTGCTCGAAGCGCACGAGGATCGGTGTCTCGATCCCACGCGTCACGCCCACGAGCTGCTTCTCGAGCTCCTCGGGAAAGCGGCCGGCACCAACTTCGATCTGGACTCCTTGCCCGGTGGCCTGCTCGAGAGGCTCGCCGTCGCAAAATGCGGCGAGATCGGCGACAACGACATCCCCCATGGAGACGTTGACACGATCCTCCTCGGTCTCGAGCATCGCGTAGCGCTCACGCAGTGCCGCGAGCGCCCGGTCCACGTCCTCTTCTTCGACCCGCACGACGCGCAAGTCCGCGGCTAGGCCCTTGTACGGCTTCAGTTCGAACTGCGGGCGGACGTCGACCATCGCCTCGAAGCGAAGGCCCGTCTGCTCGTCCAGTTCGTGTTGGATGAGCCGCGGGCGGCTGACGACATCGAGCCCCTCGGCTTTGATCGCGTCCGCGCACGTCGTCTCGATCAGTTCGGTGACGACTTCCTCGCGGACTTCTTCCCCGAAGCGCATTTCGAGTACCCGGCGGGGCACCTTGCCCTTGCGGAATCCCGGGACGCGCACGCGCCCTCCGAGGCGCCTGTAGGCACGGTCGAACTCGCCGGCGACGCGCTCGGGCGGCACGGTAACAGTGAGAACACGGCGCACGGGCCCCTGCTCTTCGACGGTGGATTGAAAATCGGCCATAGATGTAACGATCTCTTAGCGAATACGGCGTGATGGTGCGAGAGGGGGGACTCGAACCCCCATCCGCCGAAGCGGGCTAGATCCTAAGTCTAGTGCGTCTGCCAGTTCCGCCACTCTCGCAGGACGGCCGCAGCGGCCCCACCGGAGCTAGCTAACAGATTCCGCGTTCCAGCGCCACGCCGGCAACCGGGCACGCGCCGGCAGCACGGCCAAGGCCGTGCCGCGAGCGCCCGTCCCAGGACACCTGAAGGAGAGAGCTCGCTCGGCCTCGCACCTCGCCGCAGGAGGTCGTCCGCTCGAGGCTAAAACAATGTGTAAATGAACGGCGCCGCCGCGGTCCCGCCGAGGACCACGAGCACACCCACCAGCAGCAGGACCACGACGATCGGGGTCAGCCACCACTTCTTGTTCTCCGACAGGTAGGTGAGCAGCTCCTTGAGCATCCCGGGCGAGGTCGCCTCGGCCTGCTTGGCGAAATCGTCTGCGGAGTTCGTGTTGGTCGGCTGTGCACTCATCGAATACGGCCTCCTGCGGCCCTGCGTCCGTTGCGAACGGGCCGGGCGAGATCAAAATTGCTTGAAATATCGGCTCTTGTCGTCCCCCGTCCGGTGCTCGACCCAGTAGGTTTCGGCCTCCGGGTCGAACCGGCGCATCATGGGATCGGTGCCACTGGCCCGCAAGATCAGGCCGATCGGCGTCACGACCCCATAGTAGATCAGGGCGAGCAGCAGGTGCGAGACGGTCCAGCCGATGGGAAAGGCGAGCGCCATCCAAGCAACGTAGACCGGGCGCACCAGAGGCGGCCACAGCAGGCCGGGAAGTCCCAGAGCACCGGCGACGATCGCCCATGGCCACCCGGCCGCCCCACTCGACCCGTAGAGCTTCCACGCCCCGATCAGGCCGAACACACCGAGCCACAGAGCCGCGAACTGTCTGAGCTCGCGACGACTCGGATGCCAGTTGATGTCGATCATCGCCATGGTCGCCGCCTGTTCAGTCGAGCGCGAACTGCGCCAGATATTCCTCGCGCCGGTAGCGATCGCTCTCCGGCTGCTCTTCCTTGAGCAGCACGAATCGCTCGAGAACCAGCACGTCCATGTTGGTAGCCATGAAACAGCGGTAGGCGTCCTCGGGGGTACACACGATCGGCTCGCCCCGCACATTGAAACTCGTGTTGATCACCACCGGACAGCCGGTCGCCTGCTCGAACTTTTCGAGCAGCATGCGGTAGCGGCCGTGCCGGACCCGGTCGACCGTTTGCACGCGCGCCGAGTAGTCCACGTGCGTAATCGCCGGGACCTCCGAACGCGGAACCTTGAGCTTGTCGATCCCGTGCAGATTCAGTTCCTCTCCATTGAGAGGCCGGCGCTTCGACTCGTTGACCGGCGCAACCAGCAGCATGTACGGACTCGCCTGCCCCGGCTTCATCCCAAAGAACTCGGGCGCTCGCTCCTCGAGCACCGAAGGAGCGAACGGCCGGAAGGACTCGCGGAACTTGATCTTCAGGTTCATCACCGACTGCATCGAGGTGCTGCGCGCGTCGCCGATGATGCTGCGGGCGCCCAGTGCCCGAGGCCCAAACTCCATGCGGTCCTGGAACCAACCGACCACCCTTTCCTGGCAAATCTGCCGGACGACCTCGTCGCACAGCGACTCGTCGTCGTCGAACCGCCGGTAGCGCGCGCCGACGGCATCGAGAAAGGCCGCGATCTCTTCTTCCGAGTAGCGGGGACCGAGCCAGGACCCCGACTGGCGATCGATCTCGGCGACCGTACGCTCGTTCTCGAGCAACTGGTACCAAATCAGCAGGGCGACTCCGAGAGCACCGCCGGCATCCCCGGCAGCCGGCTGGATCCAGATGTCGTCGAACGGCGCTTCACGCAGGATACGCCCGTTGCCCACGCAGTTGAGCGCCACGCCGCCGGCCAAACACAGGTTGCGCAAGCCTGTCTTTTCGTGAGCAAAGCGCGCCATGCGCAGCATGATCTCCTCGGTCACCTTCTGGATCGACGCGGCGATGTCCATCTCCCGCTGCGTGATGGGAGACTCCGGTTTGCGCGGCGGGCCGCCGAACAGGCCGTCCATCTTCGCCGAAGTCATCGTCAGCCCCTGGCAATAGTTGAAATAGGACAGGTCCATTCGAAACGACCCGTCCTCTTTGATGTCGAGCAGCTTTTCCTTGATCAGGTCGACGTACTTGGGCTCCCCGTACGGTGCCAAGCCCATCAGCTTGTATTCACCCGAGTTGACGCGAAAGCCCGTGAAGTAAGTAAAGGCCGAGTACAGCAGCCCGAGCGAGTGGGGAAAGCGCAGCTCGTGCGTCAGATGAATCTTATTGCCGCGGCCGACTCCCAGGCTCGCCGTCGCCCACTCTCCTACGCCGTCGAGCGTTAGAACGGCCGCTTCCTCGAACGGCGAGGGGAAAAACGCACTGGCCGCATGCGATTCGTGGTGCTCGGGGAAAATGTAGCGCCGCTTGTAGCGGCCGCCGAGTCCACGATTGATTTCGCGCGGCAGGTAGAGCTTTTGCTTGAGCCAGAGCGGCATCGCCTTGACGAACGAGCGAAAACCGACCGGCGCATAGGCAATGTAGGTTTCGAGGAGGCGCTCGAACTTGAGCAGCGGCTTGTCGTAGAACCCGACGTAGTCGAGCTCGCCGGCGTCGATGCCGGCTTCGTTCAGGCAGTACGCGATGGCGTGGACAGGAAACGACGCATCGTGCTTCTTGCGGGTAAACCGCTCTTCTTGGGCGGCCGCCACGATCTCGCCGTCGACGACGAGTGCAGCCGCCGAGTCGTGATAAAACGCTGATATGCCGAGAATTTTGGTCATCGATTCGGGCGCTCTCGGGCCGGTCAAACGATTATATTAACACCCCCGCCGGAGCCAACCAGCCCCTTGGGCCCCGGTTTCCATGGGCATTGCGCCGGGAAACACCCCCGTACCCGGCGACTGCGACACTCCGCATATCGCATGCAACGGCGCGCGCGGCGAGGCTACGCATGGCAACACGAAAAAAGGCCCCGTGACACGGCGGTCACGGGGCCCTCGGCGGCAAATGCCAGCCGGCAGGTCAGCCGGCGGCGTCTCCCCCCTGGCTCGTCTCTTCGCCGGCTGCCGCAGGCGCGCCAGCTCGAACCGGCGCCCACGCTCCCATTGCTACCGCTCCCGGCAGCTCAACTTGCCCGGTTTGGCAAGGCACGAGGCGATGTCGTCGGCCCGATCGATCCCGTGCGTCGGCTGCCTGAGTACGACGCTCGCCGGCCCCGTTGGGTCATCCGTATCGTTGTGGCGGTTGAGTGCAACGGACGCCTTATACGTGTTGGGGAAAACGTTTGGGCCCTGAGGCACCAGCCTGAACCTCCCTTTGGCATCGCCGTTCTTGCACTTGATCTTGCGCGGGTTCACCTGAGCGCACGTTCCCATCGCAACGGAGGCCGTAAAGTCTCCTGCCGTCACATCGAAGCGAACGTCGCCGCTGGTCACCAAGTCGCCTGGCAGGAAGTTTCCGGCCGTATCGTCGGCGATCAACACCCGGATCCGCACCTTGCCGTCGGGTTTGCTCGAACTCGCCTTGTCCGCCTTGAGTTTGACACGTGAAAGGACGACCGTGCCGGCGCCGTCTTCCGGATCACATACGTCACCCAGGCCGTCGCCGTCGACGTCGCTTTGGTCGGCGTTGGCATCGCTCGGACAGTTGTCCACGTCGCCGCAGACTCCGTCGCCATCGATGTCGTTGTCGGCGTCGAGCGGACAA
>CAZQYE010000064.1:0-9794 GCA_964597375.1 uncultured Myxococcales bacterium | reverse complement strand
GCCCCTTGTCCGGGCGCCGGCACGAAATCGAACGGGTCGAGGGCCACCGATCTCGCGGGGGACAAATCGATGCCGAGTCGCCGAATGCCGGCCGCCGCAAGAAACGTGGCGTCGAAGTCTCCATCGATCAAACGCCGCAGCCGCGTTTCGACGTTGCCCCGGAGCAACGCCACTTTGAGTGATTCGTCGATCGCGAGAAGTTGTGCCGCCCGCCGCGCACTCGTCGTCCCGAGAACCGACCCTCCGGCGAGTTCGCGTGGACCGCGGCCGTCGCGTGTCACCAGCAGATCGCGAGGGTCTTCGCGACTGGGAATCGCGGCGATCACGATCCCTTCGGGCAACTGAGTGGGAACGTCCTTGAGCGAGTGGACGGCACAGTCGACGCGTCCGTCGAGCAGCGCCTCGTCGAGTTCCTTGACGAACAGTCCCTTGCCGCCCGCTTCTCTAAGCGGCCGGTCGCGTACTTGATCCCCGGTGGTCTCGATCGGCACCAGCTCGCACTGCAAGCCGGCGGCGTGGCGTTCGATCAAGGCGCACGTCTGACCGCTCTGGGTGCGCGCGAGTTTGCTCCGTCGCGTACCGACGCGCAGCTTCACTTGTCGCTCCCAAGGCCGAACAAATCGCGCAGCGCTGCGACCAAGTGAACGTGGTCTTCGGCCGAGTGCTCGTCCTTGAGCACCGCCGTAGGCCGATGGAGAAACTTGTTCAAAATCGATTTGGTCATGTGTTCGATCGTCTCGCGGTCCCCATCGGAAAGGCCGTGCAGGCGCGCCAGGGTGCGCTCGACTTCTTCACGCCGGATTCGCTCGGCCAAGTCGCGAAGCTCGACGATCGTCGGCACGGCCTCGAGTTGCTCCATCCAGCGCCAGAAGCGATCGACTTCCTGTTCGACGATCGCCTCACCGCGAATCGCCTCTCTCTGCCGCTCGCCGAGGTTCTCCGACACGACGGACTCCAGATCATCGATGTCGTAGAGGTAAGCGTTGTCCACGTCGTTGATCGCCGGATCGAAGTTGCGCGGCACCGCCAAGTCGATGAAGAACACCGGCCGATTCTTGCGCTCCTTCATCAGAGCGCGCACGTCCCCCCGGTCGAGAAGCTGACCTCCTCCAGCCGATCCCACGACCAAATCGGCAAGCGGGAGGTACATGCGCATCCTCTCCAGCGGCACCGGCGTTCCGCCGAACGCCCGCGCCAGCTCGACAGCCGTCTCGAACGTACGGTTGGCGACCATTACCGACGTGGCGCCGGCGCCTACGAAGCTGCGCGCCGCGGCCTCGCCGATCTCCCCCGCACCGATCAACAGAACGCTACGGTTGTCGAGCGTCTCGAAGATCTTGGCCGCGAGGTCGACTGCCACCGACGCAACCGAAACCGCCCGCGACGCCACCGCCGTTTCCGTCCGGACGCGCTTGGCGACCGAAAAGCCCTTGTGAAAGATCCGGTGGAGAATCGGCCCCGCCGTATGCACCGCTGCGGACTTGGCGAACTGCGACTTCATCTGGCCGAGAATCTGTGGCTCCCCGACCACCAGAGAGTCGAGACTCGAGGCGACGCGGAAGACATGTCGCACCGCCTCGCGCCCGCGCAGATGGAACAGACACTCCCGGTAGCTCTCCGGCTCGAGCCCGCCGCGGCTCAGTAGGCGCGCGCCGAGGTCGCCGGCCGGATCGCTGTCCGCGTCGCAGCAGGTCACCACCTCCACCCGGTTGCATGTAGAGAGGGCCGCGGCTTCGTGAACGGGGGGCAGACTGACGACGTCCCGCAAGAACTCCTCCAAGGCGCCGTCAGCCAAAGCCACGCGCTCGCGGACCTCGACCGGCGCGGTGTGGTGATTGACCCCGACGATGACGACCTCGTGGCGCACCGAACGTCGCTCCTACGATCCGAACCCGCCGCCGTGCAAGCCCGGCAGTGGCAACAGGTTGATCGACAAGTACGAGGCCACGACCAGAGCGAATCCGACGATCGTCAGCGTGGCCGCACGCCGGCCCCGCAGCCCGGCCGTCCACCGAAATTGCAGCAAGCCGGCGTAAATGAGCCACGTGAACAGCGACAGCACCTCGCGCGGTTCCCACGACCAGAACCGCCCCCATTGGTTGGCCGCCCAGATCGCCCCACTGACGATCCCCAGGCTGAGCAGGGGAAATCCCCAGGCCAGACAGCGGTAGTTGAGCCGGTCGAGCTGCTCGAGCGACGGCAGGCGCCGGATCATCCAGCCACGCCGGCGCGACTTGAGAAGGCTTTCCTGCAGCAGGTAGACGACGCTCACCGCGAACGCGAAGGCGAAAACCGCGTTGCCGAGGAATGCCAGAGTCACATGGACGGGCAGCCACGGACTTCTCAACACCTCGGGAACCTGCTCGCCGGTCTCGTTGAGCATCGTCGCCGCGAGCGTCAGGAGGAAGGCCAGCGGACTGACCACGGCACCGATGGCGGTCAGCTTGTACCGGCTGCCCACGGCGATGTAGATCCCCACGGTGAGCCAAGCGAAGAACGAAAGCCCCTCGTAAAACGTGGTGACCGGTAGCACCCCAAGCTGCCGGTAGCGCACGAAGATCGCCGCCGCGTGCATCCCGAAGCCGATTCCCAGGGAGATCGCCCCGGCTCGCAGGAAGGCCTGCCGGGGATTGAGGACTTGCGCCCCAAACGTCGCCGCCGCGATCAAATACGCCACGGCGCTGATTTGCAGAAGTCCGACGTCCACCGCTGTGCTCCTCTCTGGCGGCCGATTCCCCGGCCGTGCTTCAGGAGGCGGGGCAAGTCCCCCCTAGCGGCACCTCCGCACGCCGCAGCTCGAAATGCAGGCCGCGCCCGCCAATGTAACATGGGATGGCCGCGATCTGAAAAACGCCCCGGCCCGGCTACATCGGGACCTTGATGACCTGTCCGTAGCGCAGCTTGCGGGGATCCCGGATCCCGTTGAAACGCTGCAGGGACCGCACGGTCGTCCGGTAGATGTGGGCGATCTGCGACAGTGTCTGCCCCTTGCCGACCCGATGCGTGCGGTAGCGGGGCCCTTGCGACGCTGAAGGAACCCGGATCACCTGCCCGGTCCGCAGGCGCCGGGGATCCGAAATTCCGTTGTAGCGTTGCAGCATCGCCACGGACACACCGTAGCGCTTGGCGATGTGCGAGAGGGTTTCCCCCCGGGCGACACGGTGCACGGTGACCGAGGCACGAGCCACGGCTGGAGACGCGCTCCGCGACACGGGCACCTTCAGTGTGGTCCCCCAGCGTAGCCGCCGCGGATCGCGAATGTCGTTGTGCCGTTGGATCGCCGCCACCGAAGTGCCGTAGGCCTTGGCAATTTCCGACAGGGTCTCGCCCCTCCTCACGCGATGCGATGCGAAGTAGGGAAGCTGCGCGCTGTGACGCGCGGTCGCCGGAAGCGCCGCATATGCGCGTTCGAAGGCCCCTCTCTTTTCGGCGGGGACGTTGAGAACATAGCCCCGCGGCACGTACAGCTTTCCGGCCGCCACGTCGGGCTGCAGCGCCGGATTCATTCGTGCGAGCGTCGCAACATCCACCCCCGCTGCACGCGCGAGCTGAGGCATGGATACATAGCTGTCGATTCGCACCCGTGCCGGCGCGGGTTCCGGGTCCGCCCGGTTGCCGCAGCGAGCGTCCGCCTCGGCCATGACGTCCACCGCAGCAAGAAACTCGGCGTAGAAATTGCGCGAAGCGAATCCGAAACTGCGGCTGCGGTACCGCCGTACGATCGTGGCGAGGTTGCGCGTTCCGAGCTTGCGAACCGCATAGGCGATGCCGTTCGCACCGTGGTTGTACGCGGTGATCGCAAGCGGCCACGAACCGAGTTGCTCGTAGTTCTCGCGCAGGTACTTGGCCGCCGCCTCGGTCGCAGCGATCGGGTCCCGTCGTTCATCGACCACGTGATCGATGTGCAAAAACCGCCGGCCGGTGCTGCGCGTAAACTGCCAGATACCAACCGCGCCCGCGTGCGAGTTCGCTTCGCTCCGATAACCCGACTCGACCAGAGGCAGGCTCGCCAGTTCGCCCGGAACGCCGTGCTCCTCGAGAATCCGCCGCATTCGATCGAGCAACGGCCTCGCACGGGCAACCGCCCCGCACAGCTCGTCGGCCAGACCCCGCTGGGCGCGCACGCGCCCGGCCAGCACCGCCGGCCCGGGCAGATCGCCCCGGGCGGCAATCACCGCTTCCAGCCGCCCCTCGAGCGGACCGCGCCGGCCTTTCGCCAGCGCCCGCAGCGCCGTCGCAATCCGCCTGGTCTCCCGATCGATGTAGTCGCGAACCGCCCGCCGTTTACGAGTCTCACTGAGCGGCCCGTCGACGATGTCCCCAATGTCGCGTACCGCCCAGATCACGTCGAGCCGAACCGAATCGTGAAAAACGATCTGCCGTTTCGTATACTTCGTGAAGACGTCGCGCCAGAAGGCGACGTTCGTCTCGAGCTCCGGATAGCGAACGAGCGGAGACCGGGGACCGCCAACCGACGCCGAACCCGGCGATGCGGCGAGGAGCGCCACCGCACATGCCACTACACCGAAACGTGCTTTCCACCTCATCCCATGCGCTCCGTGCGATGCGTTCAAGAGTCCATCGTATCAAACTGCTCGCCGGCTTGCTATGCACCCTGCTCGCCCCGTCCTGCGCCACGCCGCATGCAGTCCGCAACGACACACTGCGCATAGCATTCGAGGCAGCGCCCGCCCAGTTCGACCCGCGCTACGCCACCGACGCATACTCTCAGCGGGTACTCGACCTGGTGTGCGCCTCGCTGCTCACCGGTGCGGCCGACGGATCGCACCGTCCCTACGCGGCCGATCGCTGGAGAAGGGACGGCCTCGAGTTTCGCTTTCACCTAGCGCCGACTGCACGATTCCATGACGGAGCGCCGATCACGGCTTCCGACGTAGTCGCAACGTACCGCTCAATCCTCGACCCGAGCACGGGTTCTCCACACCGCGCTGCTCTCGAGGCCGTATCCTCGGTCGAGGCCGTCGACGAGCGGACGGTCCTCTTTCGCCTGCAGCGCCCCGACGCTGCCTTCCTCGACGCTGCAACCATCGGCCTACTGCCGGCGCGCCTAGCCGCCCGCGGCCCCGTTGGGCCAACCGAGCTGGTCGGTTCGGGCCCCTATCGCATCGCCGCAGTCGATGCCGACGGATCGCTGTGGCTGGAAGCCGCCGCCCCGGCGACCCTGGAGGCGGCGTCCATCAAATCGCTCGAGATCCGAGTCGTTCCCGACACGCTGATGCGCGCGCTCGCGTACCAGCATGGAACGATCGACTTCATTCAAAACGCTCTCGATCCCGACACCCTCGTCTACCTCGAACACAGGCAACCGGAGATGAAGGTCTATCGAGGCCCCTCGAGCAACGTGCAGTACCTCGGCCTGCGCCTCGACCACCCGCTGCTCGGCATCCGCTTGGTCCGGCGGGCGCTGGCTCTAGCCATCGATCGCAACGCCATCGCACGCCACGTATTGCGGGGTCAGGCCCGGGTGGCCACGGGTTTGCTCCCGCCGGCGCATTGGGCCTACGAGAGCCACGTTCGAAGCTACGCCTACCGGCCCGAGCGCGCCCGGCGCCTGCTCGACCGCGCCGGCCTGCGCGATCCCGACGGCCCTGGGCCTGCCCGGCGCGCAACGTTCAGCTACAAGACGACGACCCGAGAGCTGCCGCGTCGCATCGCGGAAGCGATCGCCGACCAACTCGAGCGCGTCGGCATCGGCCTATCCATCGAAACCTACGAGTGGGGAACGTTCTACGCCGACATCCGCAGCGGTAGTTTCGAGCTCTACTCGCTCCAGTGGGTCGGGATCACCGATCCGGACATCTACCGCCGGATCTTCCACTCGGCCATGACGCCACCCGCGGGCGCCAACCGCGGCCGCTATTCGAACAGGCGGATGGATCGGCTCACGGCGCGCGGTGCCGTAGCCACCGATCGGGATAGGCGGCGGCGCATCTACGCCCGAGTGCAGCGGCTGGCGGCCCGCGACTTACCGATGATTCCGCTGTGGTGGCCCGAGCGCATCGTCGTCTCCCGCCGCGACCTCGGCCGCTTCGTTCCCGACCCGGCCGGAAGCCTCCTGCCGCTCGCGCGTGTCGTCCTGCACGCCCCGCGGGCGCACTGACGCCGGCGCACGGCTCCCCAGCGCGGCAGCCGTTCAGTCTCGAGGAGGCTCGGGAAGCAGATCCACCAGGGTCTTGCCCGCCAGCGCTTGATCGCGCACCGCCTGCACCTCGGCAAGCAAACCGGCAACCGAGTCCTCGTCGCGGCCTGCGGTAACCGCGTCGCCGGCCTTTCCCCGCAGCACGTCGAGCAGCGCTGCGATTCCGATGCGGTCGGGGGCAAGCGACAGGTGACAGCGTTCGGGGCTGTCGCTGGAAAGGTGCACGAACCCCGCCTCGGACAGGGCCGTGACGATCTGGCGAACGAGGCGAACGGGAACGTCGAGATCCACGGCCAAGGATTCGACCGTTGGAGGCTCGGCGCGGCCGTGCGCAGCCAGCGCGAGCTGCCGTGCCACGCATACGCCGGCGTACTCGAGCAGGGCGTGGCCGCTGGCGCGCGAGGCTCGGCGCTCGTGGCTGTAATGCGCCACGTTCTGCACCGCGAACGCGATTTCCGCACCGAACAAAACGATCACCCAACTGACGTAGAACCACGCCATCAGCAGAGGTAGTTGCGCCAGAGCGCCATAGATCGCGTTGTAATTGGCAACCCCAATCTGAAAGCGAATGTACGCCCACTGGGTGAGCTGCCACACGGAGCCCGCCGCCAACCCTCCCACAAGGGCCGGAACGAGGCGAACCTTGGTATTGGGAATGACGATGTAAAGAAAAGCGAACAGCAGCCACACGACAGCGGCCGCCGTCCACTTCAAGAAGTAGTCCACCGTCGGTCCCACGCCCGACAGCTTCGACAGCCACGCTACTGCCGCGCTGCTCTGCACCGCGGCCGTCAGGCTCGTGGCCACCGCCAGAAGCACCGGGGCGACCACGACCACCGCAAGGTAGTTGCTCACACGGCGCAGCAACGGACGCGCCGGCACGTCGCCCCAGATCGCGTTGAAAGACATCTCGACGTTCGTGAGCAGCGAAATCACCGTGACGAACAGCAGTGAACCGCCGATCACTCCAAGACCGGCGAAATTCGTGTGGTCGATGTACGAAACGATGATGCGGATCGCTTCAGGCGAAAGAATGGTCGCCCGCCCGAGAATCAACGACTCGAGGCGCTCGCCGCTCCACCCGAGCCCCCTCAGGACCGCGAAGGCGACGGCGAGCACAGGGACCAGCCCGAGCAACGACGCAAACGCCAGCGCCGATGCCCTGAGCATGCAGAGATCCTGGTAGAAGCCCTCGACGGTGATGAAACAGACTCGGCCCACGCCCACGAGGAAGCGGCGGAAACGAGAAGCACCACCGGAGCCCGCCGCCCACAGCTCCTCGAACAGCAGGCGTGCTAGACGCTCGACGGCGCGGATGGGATAAGAGTTACTCACGGACCTATTTCATCTATCTTGGCAGGGGGAAGACACGGAAGCGATCCCTTCGGCCATGCTCGCGTACACTGCAAAACGGCTGCTGACGCTCGTGCCGGTCGCCTTCGGCGTCGTGACGCTCGTGTTTGCCTTGCTGCACGTCATGCCGGGGGACCCGGTGGACGTAATGCTCGGAGACAGCGCCCGGCCGGCCGATCGCGCCCAGTTGCGACACCGGCTCGGCCTGGACCGCCCCATTCCGGTGCAGTACCGAGACTTCCTCGTCGGCTTGGCACGGGGAGATCTCGGCCGGTCCCTGGTGCGGGACGAGCCCGTCGCTCGTCTGATCAGGCAGCGCATCCCGGCGACGTTCAAGCTCGCCCTCTGTGCCCTCGTCCTGAGCCTGGCACTTGCCGTCCCCCTCGGCATCGCCGCCGCGGCACGGCCGGGAGGCATGGTTGACCGGGCCAGCCTAGCCGGCAGCCTTCTCGGTGTCGCCATTCCGAACTTTTGGCTCGGACCGATGCTGGCGATGCTCTTCGCAGTCCGCCTCGGGTGGCTCCCTCTTTCCGGAGCCGGTACCGCGGCGCACATCGTTCTTCCGGCGGTCACGCTCGGCGCGTCCGCAGCCGGAATCCTGACTCGGATCACGCGCGCAAGCATACTTGAAGCGATGCATGAGGATTGGGCTCGAACTGCCCTTGCAAAAGGGGTTTCGTGGTGGGGTGTTCTGTTTCGGCACGGCCTGGCGAACGCCCTCGTCCCCATTCTGTCGATCTCGGGGCTCGAGCTCGGGGGGCTCCTGACCGGATCGATCATCACCGAAACGATCTTCGCCTGGCCCGGGCTCGGCCGCCTCGTCGTCGAGGCCATCGCAGGCCGCGATTATCCAGTCGTCCAGGGCTGCGTTTTGGTAATTGCCGGCACGTACGTGCTCGTCAATCTCGCTACCGACCTTGCGTACGCGTGGGCCGACCCGCGAATCCGTCTGACAGGAGGCGCGGATGCCTGAGGGAGCGACCACCGGCCGCCGGTATCGTCTCGCGCTGGCGCTGGGGACGCTCACCTTGGCGGGACTCGTAGCGGCAGCCGCCCTGGCCCCGTGGCTCGCCCCCCACGACCCGACCCGCCAAGACCTCGCGGGCGGCTTGGCGCCGCCGTCGGTCGAGCACCCACTCGGCCAGGACAAACTCGGCAGAGACCAACTCAGCCGCATCGTCTTCGGCGCCCGCGTTTCCCTCGAGGTCGGTTTGACTACCGTCTCAGTGAGCCTCCTCGTCGGTATCGCGATCGGGGGCCTCGCGGGATACGCCGGTGGGGTCGTCGATTTCTGGATCATGCGACTGGTCGATGTCGTCATGGCCTTTCCCGGTATCCTGCTCGCCATCGCGATGAGCGCCGTGCTCGGGCCGAGCCTCGGCCACGTCATCATCGCGTTGTGCGCAATCGGCTGGAGCGGCTACGCGCGCGTCGTGCGCGGGGAGGTCCTGCGGCTCAAAGAGCGCGACCACGTCCTCGCGGCCCGAGCCCTCGGGGCCGGCGACGGGCGCACCCTGGTCCGACACATCCTCCCTCTGGCACTGCCACCGGTTCTCGTTCAGGCGACGTTCGGCATGGCTGCGGCGATCGTCGCGGAGGCCAGCCTGAGCTTTCTCGGACTCGGTGTGCAGCCACCGACCCCTTCCTGGGGAGCGATGATCAACGACGCGCGTCCCTTTCTACTCGTCGCGCCGCACTTGACGGTGTATCCGGGGCTGGCGATCGTCCTCACCGTCATCGGCCTGAACTTCCTCGGCGACGGCCTGCGCGACTGGCTGGACGTACGCGGCCGCTGAGATCGTCTCCCGAGCCTCGGTCAACGCTGGCAGTTGGGGCAGTAGAACGATGAGCGCTGACCGATCACCACTTTCTTGATCGGCATGCGGCAACGCGGGCATTCTTCCCCCTCGCGGTCATACACCCGGCGCCGCCACTGGTACCCGCCGCGCCGGCCGACGCCGTCGAGAAAGTCCGACACCGAGCTGCCGCGGTGCTCGATCGCCTCGGAGAGCACGCATCGGGTCGCGCGGACGAGCGCCTCGCAATCGCGAAGGGTCAGCCGCGCGAGGCTGCGGCGAGGTCGCAACCGCGCTGCAAACAGGATTTCGTTCGCATAGATGTTTCCGATCCCCGCAACCACCCGCTGATCCATCAGCACGTCCTTGATCGCACGGCGGCGCCGGCGGCCGAGCTCGAACAAGTAGCGGCCATGGAACGCCTCCTCGTCGAACGGCTCCGGCCCCAGACCGGAAAGCAGATCCGAGCTGGAAGGATCGGCCAA
>CAZQYE010000063.1:0-9867 GCA_964597375.1 uncultured Myxococcales bacterium | reverse complement strand
CTCGAGCAGGATCGCGACGCAGTGATGGAGCGCACCCGCTTTCGCCCGCTGCCTGCGCGAAAGATGAGCCCACAGGGCGCCGCGGTCGCAGGGGGTCTGATGGCCGCGGGCGGGGTCGCCTACCTCTTGGCCAAGACGAACGCCCTGACGGCGGCGATCGACGTGTCGATCTTGGTGTCGTACCTGTGCGTGTATACCCCGCTCAAGCGGCGGACCACGCTAGCGACGTTGATCGGGGCCGTTCCGGGAGCGCTTCCGCCGGTCATGGGCTGGGCGGCCGCGGCCGGTCGCATCGACGCTCCGGCGGCGATCTTGTTCGCAATCATGTTTCTGTGGCAGATTCCTCACTTCCTCGCGATCGGCCGGCTGTTCGAAAGCGATTACCGGCGCGCGGGATTCGCCATGCTGTCGCTCGTCGACGGTGGCGGGCGTATCGCCGAACGGCAAATGGTCTACTACGCCCTGGCGCTCATTCCCGTCTCGATGATGATGACGCTGGCCGGACTCACCGGACCGCTCTACGCGCTCTTGGCGCTGGCGGCCGGCTGCGGATACTTGGCGGCCGCCGTTCGTGCCGCTTGGCGGCCCGGGCGCGCCACGGCCCGGGGACTGCTTCTCGCTTCGGTCCTGTACCTGCCTGCCATCGTGGGGGCGATGCTTCTCGATCGGCTGCTTGTCGGATGAAACCTGCAGAAGTCGCCATTCGAATCGACGGGGTCAGCTACGACTACGGCTCTCGCCGCGCGCTCGACGCCGTCCGCTTCGACGTCGCCGAGGGCGAGATTTTCGGACTGCTCGGTCCCAATGGCGGCGGTAAGACCACGCTCTTCCGAATCCTCTCGACCCTGGTCGAGCCACAGGTCGGCCGCATCCACGTCTTTGGCTACGACGTCCGAACCGAGCAAGCCGCCGTGCGCGCTCAAATGGGCGTGGTCTTTCAGCATCCGAGCGTCGATGGGAAATTGACCGTTGCCGAGAATCTCAAACACCACGGGCGGCTCTACGGCCTTTCGGGACGAGAGCTGCGGGAGCGCTCCGAGCAGGCACTGGCGCGGGTGGGCTTGAGCGACCGCCGCGACGACCGAGTGGAGACACTGTCGGGCGGGCAGCAGCGCCGCGTCGAGCTTGCCAAGGGGCTGCTGACGAGGCCGCGCCTGCTGGTTCTCGACGAACCGTCGACCGGTCTGGACCCCGGCGCCCGCCGCGAGCTATGGCGCTACCTGCGCGACGTGCGCTCGGAATACGGGGCGACGGTTCTCGTGACCACCCACTTGATGGACGAGGCGGAACTGTGTGACCGCCTAGCCATCCTGGACCGAGGCCGCATGGTAGCAATCGGCGCCCCGGCCGAGTTGAGGGCCGAAATCGGTGGTGATGTGGTTTCGATCTCCTGTGAAGACCCCGAGGACCTCGCGGCCCGTATTGCCCAGCGCTTCGGGGCGAGCCCGATGCAAGTCAATGGCTCGCTTCGTCTGGAAATCCCCGACGGCCACTTGTTCATCGGCCGCGTGGTCGAGGCATTCGGTGACTCGATCTCGGAGATCAGCCTGGCCAAGCCCACGCTCGAGGACGTGTTCATCCATCAGACCGGCCATCGCTTTTGGGACGAGCAGTGAGCGAACGAACTAGAGGATCCGGGCACTTCTGGATGGCCGCCTACACGCTGGCCGAGCGCGAGCTGGTTCGCTTCCTGCGCCAGCGTAACCGAGTCTTCGGGGCCCTGGTTCAGCCGCTGATCTTCTGGGCGATCTTCGGAATCGGACTCAACAGCTCGTTTCGCCCGGCCACCGGGGCAGAGTCGGTCTCCTACGGCGAATACTTCTTCCCGGGAACGGTGGCTCTGGTGCTCTTGTTCACGGCGATTTTCGCCACGATCTCGATCATCGAAGACCGCAACGAGGGCTTTCTCCAGTCGGTCCTCGCCGCTCCCGTGCCGCGGTCGAGCATCGTACTGGGCAAGGTCGCAGGGACGACCGCACTGGCGGTCATCCAGGCGCTGGCGATCTTCGTGCTGGCACCGCTGGTCGGAATCCACTTGAGCATGGCGGCGGTGCTGTGGTCGGTTCCCCTGCTGATCGCCATCGGCTTCGGCCTGTCGGCGCTGGGATTCGTCATTGCTTGGCAGACCGACTCCACGCAGGGCTTCCATGCCATCATGACGGCCTTTCTGATGCCGATGTGGTTTTTGTCGGGCGCCTTCTTCCCCTCGACGGGGCTACCCGCCTACGTGGCTTGGATCGTCGCCATTAATCCGCTCACCTATGGAGTGGCGGCGCTCAGGCGGGTGCTCTACGCCGCGCGCCCGGAAGTAGTCAGCGGCCTGCCGTCGATGGCCTGCTGCCTGGCCGTCGTCGTAGCGTTCGGCGCCGTAGTCTTTGCTCTGTCCGTTCGCGTCGCCAGCCGCCAGCGAGGCGCCTGATGGCCGGGGCTCGCGCCGGCAGAGCCGCCGCGCTGTGGGCCGCCGTCGGGCTGCTCGCGGCCGTTGCCGCCGTCGCCGTGAGTCTGCGGCTCATGAGACGACCGCTTCCGGTCATCGCCGAGGTTCCCGCGTTCGAACTGGTCGATCAAAGCGGCGGGGCCTTCGGTAGCGAGGATCTTGCGGGTCACGTGTGGGTCGCCAGCTTCATCTACACGCGATGCGAGGGCCCCTGCCCCATCATCGTCGATCGTCTCGGACGCCTCGCCCGTGCCCTTCGCGACGAGGACGACCTGCGGATCGTTTCGTTTTCGGTCGATCCCCAATACGACACGCCGCCCGTGCTCGCAGCCTACGCGCGCAGCCACGGAATCGACGGCCGCCGATGGAAGCTGTTGACGGGACAGCCACAGGTGGTGCTCGATTTGATCCGCCGCGGATTCTTCCTTCCGGTGGAGATCGCCGCCGGGGGCGACGCCAAGGCCGCCGAGCGGGTCACGCACAGCGTTCGCCTGGTCTTGGTGGACCGCCGGCAGCGAATCCGAGGGTACTACGATAGCCAAGACGCCAAGGACCTCCGGCGTCTCGAAGATCAAGCCCGAGACCTGCTCGGCGAGGACGAGCCGGCGTGACGACGTCGATGCTTCCCACCGTCAACGCGCTGCTCAACGCCACGGCGACCGTGCTGCTCGTGCTCGGATTCCGACTGATCCGGAGCGGCCGCCGGAGCGCCCACCGTCGTGCCATGCTCGCCTCGGTGGCGGTGTCCGCGTTGTTCCTGGTGTCTTATCTGGTCTACCACTGGCAGGCCGGCGCCACCCGGTTTACCGGAACCGGAGCGATCCGGTCGCTCTACTTCACCGTGTTGATCAGTCACACCGTTTTGGCCGCGGCGGTGCCCTTCCTGGTGGGTGCGACGCTCTGGGCCGCGTGGCGCGGCGACTTCGCCCGCCACCGCCGCCGAGCGCGCTGGACTCTGCCGATCTGGCTGTACGTCTCGGTGACGGGGGTTGCCGTCTACTTGATGCTCTACCACCTGCCCGCAAGCGGCTGGTAGCCGGACTCGACCTCGACGAAGCGATCCTGTTCGAGGGAACACGCGCGAGCGCGCGCCCGATGCCGTCCGCGGCGCCGCGGCGCCATCGAGCCGGAGGCAATGTCTTACTGTGCCGGTTGCGAGTGCGCCGCCCGGCCGTTTCGGATCCAAGCAATCGTATCGGCGAGCGTCTCGTCGAAGGGCCGCGGCCGCCAGCCGAGTTCACGCTCGGCCTTGGCCGCCGAGCAGTGCATTTCCTGGCCGAAGAACTCTTCGAGGATCGTCCCGGTGAGTCGCCGCTCCATGCCCGTGAGCACGTGCGCCACGTAGTCGAGTGCGGCGACGACCCTGAGGAGCGCCATCGGCACCGGCCAGCGCACTCGCGGAATCCGCGGATCGAGCTCGTGCAGGCGATTGACCACGTCACCGAACGACATCGTGCAAGCGGACACCAGGTAGCGCCCGTGCGCATCGTCTCGCTCGAGCGCCAGGCGGTGCGCGCGGGCGGCGTCGCGAACATCGACCCACGCCGGAGAAGCCGGAAGCACGCCCCGCACGTAACCACGGACCATCAGCTCCACGAGCCAACTCGCCGGAGTCTGACGAAAGTAGCCGGGCCCCACCAGGGAGCTCGGATTGACCGCAACCATGTCGAGGTCGAGCTCGGCCGCTAGCTCCCACGCGCGCCGCTCAGAGCGCGTCTTGGCGATCGCATACGGCGTCGTTCGCGTCGACTCGTTCCATTGCTCCTCGGTGAGCGGCCGCTCTCGAGGGGCCGTCGAACCGATCGCGCTCACGCTCGAGGTCAGGACGACCCGTTTCACGCCCGCATCGGCCGCCGCCTCGAGGATGTTCTCGACGCCGCGGACGTTGGGCTCGATGATTTCCCGCTCCGGGTCGCGCGCCCACATCCGCGTAAGCGCCGCCGTGTGGAAGACGCCGTCTACGTCCTGGCAGGCGGCACGTAGCGCGCGCCGGTCGTCGATCGGCGCCGGGACGATCTCGACTTCGTAGCGGGCAAGCGGAGCAATGCGCGTCCGGTCGCTTGGATCCCGCACGCCGGCGCGCACGCGGTAGCCGTGCTCGAGGAGCTCGGCGACGAGGTTGTAGCCGAGGTGGCCGGTCGCCCCCGTGACGAGAACCCTGGCGCTACCCGACACGCTCGCTGGCCTCCCCGCCGCCGCTACGAGCCTCTCCGCGGCAGGCGACCCGGCGCCCGCCTCTACGCGCACGCCACGCCATCACGCACCTTCGGAGACGCGGTCGAACGGATATCGCTCGAGCGCGGTCAGCACGCGCCCGAAAACGGACCGAACGACGGCGCGCCACAGGAAGCCGAGACCGGGAATGCGCGAGTCGAAGCGGGCCCTCCAGCGGATCTCGGTCGCGCCGCCGCTCTCCTCGAGCTCGACTTCTCCAAGATGGTTCTTGATCGGGATCCCGCCGCGGACCACCCGGTAGGCCAGGCGTCTCGGAGGTTCGAACTCGACGATCTCCTCGTCGACGGACACGCCGCCGGTGGAAATCCGGCGCACGCAGCCGACGCCGTTTCGGTCGCCTTGGCCCTCTCGAGCCAGCCGGACCCGTCCAATCCCCGCCCAATCGCTCCACGACTCGTAGTCGGCGTAGACGCGCCAGACTCTCTCCCTGGATGCCGGAATGCGGCGGCGAACTTCGACGGTGATCATGATGCCCGTCATCCTAGCCGAGACGCCGCCGCCGTGTCATCCACAGGCGGGCGATCTCGCACGCCACGGTGCATCATTCACGGTGGAGTCCGTCCGGCACGCTACCGCGGAAGTCGAAGGCGTGCGTGGGTCTTGCGCCATCGAGTGGAACCACTCGGCTCGCTCCCGGCCCCGAACCGCCGTCGAGCCCGCGGGCGGCAGCGGCCGCACCCGGCCCGAGCGTTCTCTGCCGCGGCGTCGTCGATCGGGAACACACCGGCAGCATGCCGTACGGAGAAACGGCGAATTCGGTTTACGAGCACCGGCACGGGCGACTGGCGCCTTCGGCCGCGGCCCACGTTCCGCGAGGCCGTTCGTACCGCGGCGCCGTTTGCTGTATCGGTGACACTTTCGATCCGCGTGAGGAACGAGAGACCAAGCACCGCATGAACAAGAAAGAAGCAATCGTCCTGATCGGTCACGGCGGCGTTCCGGCCGATGCACCGCGTGAGAAAATCGCCGAGCTCAAGCGGCTCGAAGCGGCCCGCGAAGCCCGCGGCGAGCTACGCATGAGCGAACGCGAGGCCGCGCTCGATGCGGAAATCCGCAACTGGCCGCGGACGGCCGAAAGCGACCCGTACAAGGCGGGGCTCGAGGCCGTGGCCGCTCGACTGGAAAGGCAACTGGCTCCCCGGCGCTTGGTGGTTGCATACAACGAGTTCTGCGCCCCGAGCGTCGAGCAGGCCGTCGCCGACCTGGCAGCCGAAGGCTACGAGCGCATCTTGCTCGTCACGACCATGTTTACTCCGGGAGGATCGCACTCGGACCGAGAGCTGCCCGAGCTCACCGATCTTTTGCGCCGCGATCACCCCGGCGTCGAGATCGAGTACCTGTGGCCGTTCGATCTCGACTTGGTCGCCGACTTCCTGGCCCGTCACATCGACCGGGCCCGAAGCGAATCGTAGTCAGCCGCTGCGCCGGTTTGCACTCGGCGGCGACAGCGCCCCTCGGCGCGGCTCGGCGCCCGACGGTCTGCGCGGGCGCGCTCCGACTTGAAACACGTTTCAATTTCGCCATAGTGGGGAGCCCTTTTCGGACCGAGGAGCTTGCCGATGTACATCGATTTGACCGAAGAGCAGAAGGCTCTGCGCGACGAGCTACGCGACTACTTCTCCGCACTGATGACCCCCGAACTCGAAGCCGAGGTGTCGGTCGGAGAAGGTGGAGGACCGCTGTTTCGCAAGGCGCTTCGCAAACTCGGGGAGGACGGGTGGCTTGGGATCGGCTGGCCCCCCGAGTATGGAGGCCAGGGCCGCACGCCGATCGAACAATACATCTTCGCCGACGAGGCGCAGCGGGCCGGGTTCCCCCTGCCGTTTCTCACGATCGACGCCGTCGCACCGACGATTCAAGAGTACGGCACCGAGGAGCAGAAGCAGGAATACCTGCCAAAGATCCTTCGCGGCGAGTGCGTATTCGCCATCGGCTATTCCGAGCCCGACGCCGGGACCGACCTTGCATCCCTCAAGACGCGGGCCGTGCGCGACGGCGACGACTGGGTGATCAACGGACAGAAGCTGTGGACGAGCCTGGCGGATTTCGCCGACTACATCTGGCTGGCCGCCCGCACGGATCCCGATGCAGAAAAACACGCGGGCCTGTCGATCTTCATCGTCGACACGAAAGCCCCCGGTTTCAGCTGCACTCCAATCAACACGATCGGATCGGTGCGTACGAACGCCACCTACTACGACAACGTGCGCGTCCCGTCCTCGGCACTGGTCGGCGCCGAGGGTCTGGGCTGGACCCTGATCGTCAACCAGCTGAACCACGAGCGGGTATCGCTGGTGGCGGCCGGAACCATCGAGCGGTTCTTCCGCGAAACGGTCGAATGGGCCAAGCAGACCAAACTTCCCGACGGCCGGCGCGTGATCGATCAGCCGTGGGTTCAGCTCGACCTGGGCCGGGTGGAAGCGAAGATCGAAGTGCTCAAGCTACTCAATTGGCGGCAGGCCTGGAACATGACCAACGGCACGTTCAACTATGCCGAAGCCTCGACCGTCAAGGTCTACGGCACCGAGATGTACATCGAAGTCTACCAGAGGCTCATGGAAGTCGTCGGCCAGGCCGGATACCTCAAACGCGGCACGCCCGGACACGTCCTTCGGGGAAAGCTCGAGCGCATGTACCGCTCGATGCTGATCCTGACGTTCGGCGGCGGCACGAACGAGATCCAGCGCGACATCATCGCGGTCGCCGGTCTCGGCATGCCGAGACCGCTGCGCTGACCGAAGCAGGCTACGAGCGCGATCTGCTTGGGAGATTGGACCATGGACTTTGGACTGACGCAGGAACAGCAGGACCTAAAATCCCTCATCGAAAAGATGTTCGGCGATCTCGTCACTCCCGAGAGGCTGCCCTCGTTCGAAGAGCCGCAGGACTGGTTCGACGAAGCCCTGTGGAAGGAGCTGGCGCGAGCAGGTCTGCTCGGGCTCGCCCTACCGGCCGACGTCGGCGGCTCGGGCCTTGGCCTGATCGAGCTTGGCATCCTGCTCGAACAAAGCGGTCGGTTCCTAGCACCGGTTCCGCTGCATCCAACGCTCGTCTTGGGTGCGCTTGCAATCGATGCATTCGGTAGCCCGAGCTTGCGCGAGCAGGTTCTCCCTCGCGTGGTGTCGGGGGACGCGGTGCTCACCGCCGCGCTCGTCGGAGAAGCGGCCCCCGACCCCCTGGTTCCTACCGTCCGTGCAACCCGAGATGGTGGCGCGTGGAAGCTCGAGGGCACGCGGGCGTTCGTTCCCGCCGCCTCCCGGGCCGAGTATGTTCTGGTTCCGGCGCAAACGGGGGATGGCGAACTCGGCGTGTTCGCCGTTCGCGGCGACGCCGCAGGGCTTTCGCTCGAGGCCCAGGCCACGACGACGGGTGAACTCGAGTACCGGATCACGCTCGACGGCGTCGCGGTGCCCGAGGAGCACGTCCTGGGCGACTGCAACCAAGGCCGAGCAATTGTCGCGTGGATCGTCGAGCGCGCAACCGCCGGACTGTGCGCAATCGAACTCGGCGTCGCCGAGGAGGCTCTCAAGCGAACGGCCGCCTACGTCTCCGAGCGCAAACAGTTCGGCAAGGTCCTGGCGACGTTCCAGGCTGTCGCGCAGCGGGCCGCCGACGCATTCATCGACGTCGAGGCCGTTCGCTTGGCCACGTGGCAAGCAATCTGGCGGCTCGCGTCCGGGCTTCCGGCGGCCCGAGAGGTCGCCATCGCCAAGTTCTGGGCCGCCGAGGGCGGCCATCGCGCCTGCTACGCCGCCCAGCACCTGCACGGTGGCATCGGCGTCGACACGGACTACCCTCTGCACCGCTACTACCTGCAGTCCCGCCGCATCGAACTGACGCTGGGCAGCGCTCGCGAGCAGCTCGCTGCGCTCGGTGCCGCCCTCGCCGGCACGGCAGCCGAACGCGCGTGAGATCGAGGCGACCCGCAACCGAAGCCAGGAGGGCCGGCGCGCTGCTCGTTTGCGCCGCCCTGCTTGCCGCCGGCTGCTCGATCGCCCGGCAGCCGGGGCCCGTTGCCCGCCAGGCACTCCCGAACGTGCCGGTCTCGGCGGCCCCAAGAAGCGGGTCGTCACACGATGCACCCCTCGGCGCGTCTGCTCGAGGCGGCGCAGACCGTGCAACGACGCACCGGCGCTTTGCCGACGTCGAACACTGGAAGCGCGTTTTCGACGATCCTGGCCGCGACGCCTGGCAAAAGCCGCGCGAGGTGGTCTCGCGGTTGTCGCTGCACCCAGGCGACGCCGTAGCGGATGTCGGTGCTGGTACCGGCTACTTCCTGCCTGCGCTGTCGCGCGCCGTCGGCCCCAGCGGCACGGTGTTCGCTGTCGAGGTCGAGCCCGCTCTCACCGAGTACCTTCGAGACCGCAGCGATCGCGAAGGGCTGGCCAACGTCGTCCCCGTTCTTGCCTCGTACGACAATCCGCGGCTTCCCCGCCGGTCGCTCGATGCAGCCTTGATCGTCGACACCTACCACCACATCGACGCCCGGAGGGCCTACTTCCGTCGCTTCGCCGAGCTACTCAAGCCCGGTGGCCGGGTGGCCGTCGTCGATTGGAAACAGGGAGACCTACCGGTGGGGCCGCCGCCGCGTCACCGCGTCCCTGCAGAGCAGGTCATCGGTGAAATGCAGGCCGCAGGCTACCACCTTACCCAGCGCCCCGAGATCCTTCCCTACCAGTACTTTTTGATTTTCGAGCCGGCCGGCAGGGCACACAGACCCCGCGCGCTGCGCCACAGGTAAGCAACGCTTCGGAAGCCAGGCTCGTCGCAGGCTCGGTGCGGGTGTGCCGGGCGGCTCGGGGCGAGCCGCCTTGCGGCCCGCCCCGAAACCGTCCCAAGTGGAACTACTCGACGACCTTGATCTCGACCCGGCGATTCTGGGCCCTGCCCTCGGCCGTGTCGTTGCTCGCCCGAGGACGGGTCTCACCGTAGCCGACACTGTCGACACGGTCGGCGGCGATTCCCCTTCCAACCAGATACGCCTTGACCGTCGCGGCACGCCGCTCGGAAAGCTTCTGGTTGTAGGCCGCGCTACCCGTGGAGTCGGTGTGGCCTTCGACGATCACCCGCAGGGAGGGATCCTCTTTGAGAACCGTCACGACTTCACTGTCGAGCGTCTGCTTCGCCTGATCGGTGAGTTCCGCCTTGTTGAGGGCAAAGCTCACACCCGGCAGCACGATCTTCTTCTTGACGAC
>CAZQYE010000062.1:0-10018 GCA_964597375.1 uncultured Myxococcales bacterium | reverse complement strand
CGCCGCATCCGCAAGCCGAACGCGTAGAGCATGGAGCAACTGCCCCGGGCGGGCTCGGGCCGGCGGACCGCCGTAAACGCGGTCGCCGATCAGCGGGTGCCCGATGAGGGATAGGTGAACGCGAATCTGGTGGGGAGCGCCGCTCCGCGAGTAGGCCTCGACCAGCGACCACCCGCGGCCGACGTCGAGCGGCCGGACGTCCGTCCGCGCGGGAAGAGGCCGGTCGCGGCGGCGCGCCGCCACGACGCGACTACGCCGGCGCGCAAGCGCAACGTCGATCGTCCTCGGCGAGTGAAGTTCGCCGGTGACCAAGGCCAGATACCACTTCTCGAGCCGGCCGCGCGCGATCCAAGACCGCGCCTGGCCGTAGTCTCCGTCGCTACTCGCAGCCAGCAGCACGCCCGAGGTATCGCGATCGAGGCGCTGAAGGAGCCCGGCCTCGCTACGGTCGCCGCCGACACGCGCCTGCACGGGATACTCGGCCTCCAAGAACTCGGCCACCGATCCACCGCTGCGACCGCGTACCGTGTGCACGCCGGCGGGCTTGTCGATTGCCAGAAACCGCTTACCGCGCCACAGGACCCTCGGCCGATCGGGACCCGCAAGAGGCGCGGGGCGCCGGTCGGGCAGAATCTCCACGCAGGCTCCTTTCGATACAGGTGCCGCCCGCATGACCAGCCGGCCGTCGACACGCACGAGTCCATCGCGCAGTAGACGGCGTGCCGCGCGTCGCCCGCAGCCAAGGGCGTCGGCGACGACGCGATCGAGGCGCACGCCGTCGCGGCCTACCACCAGCGAGCGAGCCTCAGCCCCCACGGCATCGCTCCGCAAGGCTTTCCTCCACCAACGTGAACACTCTAGGGGACAGCAACAGGCCGAGGTGACCGACGTCGTCGACCTCGACGTTCATGGCGCCGCGGTACTCGGCGCACTCGACTGGAAAGACGAGCGCGTCGAACGTCGAAAAAATCGCGGTGCACGCGACCTGTGCCGGCACTGGGTCGTTTTCCGCAAGGCGGCGTAAGAAAGTCGAACCGGGACGCATCGGGCGCACGTTGGGCCGCCTCAGGAACGCGGCAAGAGCAGTCCCCCCGTGCGGGGTGCCGAGCGTTACGAGGTGTTCGACATACGCACCGGCTCCGTAGTAGCGCACGGCCGCACGAGCGAGAAGCCCGCCGAGGCTGTGAGCCACGACGTCGATCTTGCCGGCGGTGCTGGCCGCCGCAATTTTCCTCATTCGGGCTTCGATCCGCGCGGCCTTGCCCTTCATGTCCGGACCAAGACTCGCGTAGCCGATCTGGTGGACCTCGCGGCCCGATCGCCGCAGGCGGGCGGCAAGCACCGCCATCGACGCCGGCGTCATCGCCCAGCCGTGAAGCAGGACGACCGGAACGCCACCCGAACTTTTCCGTGACCGCGGCAGCAGGCCCAAGGGCCAAGTGGCCAACACCCAGAGAATCGCCCCAAGCTCGGCCAGCCAAGGCAGGAACGCCCTGCGTAACGGGCGCGGCGGCCGAGGCGGTCCGTGCACGCGCTTTTCGTACAAATAGAGCGTGTAGGTGAGCGAGTGAAAGACGACGACCGCGGTCAGAGCGGTCAACAAAAGCTGCGCGAGCATGCCAGCCGAAACTAGCGACAGCGTGTCCGCGAGGCAACGAGGTCGGGCAGGTTGCTTTTGCACGTTCGGAGTTTGAAGATCGGCGTTTCATGGCTGCCCAGTCGACCAACCGCGGTCGCGTGCCGCGCCGGTTGCGCTACGCCGTCATCATGGCCGGCGGCGTGGGATCCCGTTTTTGGCCGTGGAGCCGCGCGGACCGCCCCAAGCAGATGCTCTCGCTCGCGGCGTCCCGTTCGATGCTCGCCGAAACCGTAGAGCGTCTCCGGTCCCTCGTCGATCCAGGCAACATCCTGGTCGTGACCAGCCAGCGCATCGGCCGGGAGGTGCGGCGGGAGTTGCCGTCGCTGCCCGCCCGCAACGTCCTGTGTGAACCCGTGGGGCGCAACACGGCCCCCTGTATCGGTTGGGCGGCACTCGAGATTCTCCACCGGGAGCGCAACGCCGTGATGGTCGTGCTACCGGCCGACCACGTGGTCAAACCGCGCAGGGCGTTCGCCGCCGATGTCGACCTGGCGCTGGCCGTGGCCGCCCGCGAGCGAGTCCTGGTAACCTTCGGCATCCGGCCCACCTACCCGGCGACGGGCTACGGATACGTTCGCGCGACACGACCGCTCGGAGATGGCGCATCGGGTGCCCTCGTCGTCGACCGATTCTGCGAGAAGCCGTCGCGCGCGCGAGCGCGCCGGTTTCTTGCAGCCGGCGCGTACTACTGGAACAGCGGCATGTTCGCCTGGCGCGCCGATGTCGTGCTCGAGGCGATCGCGCGCCACCTACCAGAGCTCGCCTCGGGCCTGCAACGAATGGAGGCCCGGCGATCGCGCGGCCGCATTCCAGCAACCGTGCTGTCGCGCGCGTTTGGGCGGCTGCCGTCGGTATCGATCGACTACGGTGTCATGGAAAAGGCGCGCAACGCCGTACTGCTGCCTGCGCGTTTCGAGTGGAGCGACATTGGAAGTTGGGCGGCGGTCGCCGAGTTGTGGCCCGCCGACGAGTCGGGAAACCGCTCGCGCGATCGCCTGATCGCGATCGATGCGGCAGGCAACGTCGTCGCCTCTCAGGGCAAACCGGTTGCTCTCGTCGGCGTCGAGGGTCTGGTGGTCGTCGATGCCGGGGATGCACTGCTGGTGTGCCCGCGACGCGAGACCGAACGTGTCCGCGAGGTGGTCGAGGAGATTCGCCGACGTGGATGGAAAGATCTGTCGTGACCGGTTGGGCCCAGTCCCCGCCGGCCGGGCCCGGGCCCGCAAGCGAGGCCGAAAGACATGAGCGATAAAGAGGCTACCCAAGCGGCCGCCGACGTCGCACCGGCCGCAGTCGAACAGCCGATGCCCGCCGAGCATCCCTCGGCAATGCGAAGCCGGTTCAACCGGCTCTCCGAGTGGGCGCTCGAGCGCCTGTACGGCAATGCCGTCGTCAACGAGGCCCTCGTCGAGCGCATTCGGGACATGGCCTCGCGCGGCACGATCGTCTACGTCCTGCGGCAGTCCTCGTTCGTCGATTACTGTCTGGTCAACTTCGTCTTGCGCCGCGAAGGCCTGCCGTTGCCGGTATTCGCCAACGGCGTGTCGGCGACGCCGTTGCTGCCGCTCGGCCAGATGTTCGCCCGCGTCCGTCAAGTCCTTCGCGAGCGGCTACGGGGGCGGACGCCGGCTGAGGAAACCCACGCCCACGACTACTGTGCCGAGGCAGTTTCGCGGGGGCGCCCCGTGCTGATCTTCATGCGCGGCCGGCGAGGTGGGGGCATGCTCGGAGGATGGCTGCGCCGCACCCCGATCTCCAAAGTCGGACCGGACTTTCTCCGTGAGATCGTTCACGCGCAGCGTCCTGAAGCCCGCGAAACCTTCATCATTCCACTGGCCCCGTTTCGCGGGCGCAGTTTCACGCGCCGCGAGGCTGGACTATCGGCTCTCGTCTACAGCGTTCAGGAGGCCCCGAGTGAGCTACGTAAGCTGGTGACCTATCTGTGGAACCGCAGAGACCTGTTCATCACGGTCGGCGATGCCGTCGCGCTGGGAGAATTCGCCGGGCGCTACCCCGAGGACGACGAAGAGCGGTTGGTCCAGCGGCTCACGCGCGCGATTCAAATATTTCTTCACCGTGAGGAGCGCGTCGTCTTGGGCCCCGCGCTGTTGCCGCGGCGCCAGGTCAAGACGCTGGTACTCGAAAACGAGGAGGTCAGCCAAGTCATTCGGCGGTTGGCTCGTGAGCGTGGGGTCGCGCCGGAGAAGCTGCGCAAGGAGGCGGCCGGCTATTTCGACGAAATGGCCGCGAACTTCAACGGTATTCTGTTCGGGATCGTCGCCTACTTCTTCATCAAGATCTGGAACCGGATGTTCTCGGGATTGGTGCCGATCGGTTTCGACGCGGTAGTGGAGAAGGTGCGCCGCCACCCGGTCGTGCTGGTGCCGTGTCACCGGAGCCACTTCGACTATCTGATCATTTCGTACCTGTTCCACCAGCACTTCGTCAGCCCGCCGCACATCGCCGCGGGAATCAACATGGCATTTTGGCCGATGGGCCCGTTGTTCCGGGCCTCGGGAGCCTACTTCATTCGGAGGAGCTTCGGCGATAACGAGCTTTATAAGACGGTCTTCAAGCAATACTTAAAGTTTTTGATCCGCGACGGCTATACGCAAGAGTTCTTCATCGAAGGGGGACGCAGCAGAACCGGCAAGATCATGACGCCGCGGCTCGGGATGCTGTCGGCCATCGTCAACGCATACCTGGCGGGCGTCCGGAGCGATCTGTACCTGGTACCGGTATCGATCCACTACGGCCGGATCGTGGAAGAAGAAGCGTACCAGCGCGAGCTCAGCGGTGCGGAGAAAGAGCGCGAGAGCTTCGGCGCGTTGCTGCGCGCGCGCCGGTTTCTACGCCAACGCTACGGCCAGGTCTACCTGTCTTTCGCCGAGCCGATGTCGCTCCACGACCTACTCGGCGAGCGCAAGCGGTTGTTCGTCGAACGGGCCGGCGACGCGGAGGTCGAAGAGGAAAAGCGACGGTTCGTCCAGAAGCTCGGGTTCCAGATCTTGCGCGAGGTCAATCGCTGTTCGGTCGCCGGGGCCACCTCGGTTTCGGCCACGGTGCTGCTCGGCGCACCACGCGGAGGCAAGCGCTACAGCGAATATGTGGCTCAGGCCAACGCACTGGCGGCCTACGTGAAGCACCGCGGAATCGTCCCCACCGCCTCACTCGAGCGAAACATCGGCGACTTCCGAGAAAGCCTCGGATTTCTTTCGGCCAGTGGGTTGATCGACATCATTCGCCGCGGGCGGGAGGAGATCGTCGTCGCGCGCGATGACAAGCGTCTCGCGCTGGACTTCTACAAGAACAACCTGATTCACGCCTTCCTACTGCCTGCCCTCATCGTGTTCGCACTGCGGTCCGGCACCTCCGCCGACGGCGAGTTGGCCGAGGAAGTCTGGTGGTGGCTCGACTTGTTCCGTTATGAGTTCGCCTTGCCCGAGCGGTCCGAGCTTGCCGGTCTCGTAGACGACGAGCTCGCGTATCTGAGAGAGGCGGGAGCGCTCGCCGACGATGGGTCGCTCGACCTCAAGCACCCGTTCGTACGGGCGGTGGCCGGACTCCTCGACAATTTCCGCGAGGCGTACTGGATGGTCGCGCGCACGCTGATCGATTCGCTTTCCGAGGACGGCTTGGACGAGAAATCTCTGGCCGAAGAGTACAGCCGCACTTATCAAGCAGGAATCAAGCTCAACGAGGTCCTGCGGCCGGAAGGCAACACGGTCGTGCTCCTGCGCAATGCGCTCAACCGCTATCGGGAGCTCGGCTTCGTCGTCGAGCGGGCGACGGGTCGCGGCGGCCGCGACCGACTGATCGTGCCGGGCGAGCGGTTCTCTCAGCTCGAGGAGTTCAGCGCCCGCTTGCGCAAGGCGCTCGTCCGGGGACGGCTACCGGAGGTGGACGATGTCGATCAGTGAGGAAACCCTGCGATCGGATCTCAAAAAAGCGATGCTCGAAAAGGACACGCTGCGGGTCCGTGTGCTGCGCGGTCTGCTAGCGGCGATCAAGAACCGCGCGATCGAGGCGCGAGGCGAGGAGCTGACCGAAAAGGACCTCGTGGCGGTCGTCAAACGCGAGGTCAAGCAGTGCCGGGAGACCCTCGATTTCGCGCGTCAAGCGGGTCGCAGCGAGACGGTGGCCGAGCAGGAAGCCGTGCTGTCGGTGCTCGAATCGTACCTGCCGGCCCAGCTCGACGAAGCGGCGCTGCGCCGTGAGATCGAAGCGATCGCCGCGGAAACGGGTGCCACGAACATCGGGCCAGTGATGAAAGAACTATCGGCGCGCCACGCCGGCCGCTTCGACGGCAAGACCGCGAGCCGGATCGCCGCCGAGATCGTCGGGGCGAAAAAATCCTGACCGGCGCGTGCACCACCCATCCGTTCCCGATAGCATCCCGGATCTTGCATGGGCGAGACACTACCGATCATTGAGAAGCTCCAGCGCGAGTTGGCCGAGCTCCAGCGCGAACTTTCAGTCGAGCTCCCCAAGCAGCTCGAAGAGGCGCGCGCCCACGGGGATATCAGCGAGAACGCTGAGTACGAAGCAGCCAAAGAGCGCCAGGGGGTTTTGCAAGCGCGCATCGGCCGGCTGCAAGAGCGGATCCGCGAGCTGTCGATGTATTCGCGATCCTCGATCAAGGAGGGCGTGGCCGGATACGGCAGCCATCTCGAAGTCGAGGACGTAGAGAGCGGCGAGCGCTTCCACTACGAGCTGGTATTCCCCGAGGAGGCCGATCCGGAGGCGGGGCGTGTCTCCATCGGGTCTCCCCTCGGACAGGCACTGCTTCATCGCCGCGAGGGCGACGAAGTGACCGTGCGCACCCCGGCGGGCAAACGGATCTTGGAAATCGTGTCCCTGAGCACGATCCACGAGCGGGACTCGAGAGAGGAAGGTTGACGATGAAGTCACACGCGAGCCTGCCGGCCATGTTTTTCGACGCGGCGCGCGCCTCTCTCGGGCAGACCCGGTATTTGAGGAAAGTCGAGGGACGGTACGTACCTACCGATTGGGACACCTGCCTGGCGCGCGTCGAAGCCATCGCCGCAGGCCTTCTCGAGTGCGGCGTCGCTGCCGGTGACCGCGTCGCAATTCTCGCGCATACCAGGCCCGAGTGGATGGAGGTGGACCTGGCGGCGCTGGCGGTCGGGTGCGTGACGGTTCCGATTTACCCCTCCAACCTGCCGGTCGAGTGCGGCTTCATTCTTGCCGATTCGGGCGCTCGGATCGTCTTCGTGGAAGATCCGGATCAGGCCGAGAAAATCGCCGCCGTCGAAGCGACCGGAGGCGAAGTGGACGGGCGGCGTTTCCAGGTCGACGTGGACCGGCTGTTTCTATTCGAAGGCGACCACGCAAGAGGCGAGCCCCTCGAGCAGCTCATCGAGCGGGGCCGCAGCGCGCTCGACGCCAGGCGCGGGGAGATCGAACAGCGCACCGCTGCGCTATCGCGAGACGATCTGGCAACGATCGTATACACCTCGGGCACCACCGGCGTACCGAAAGGCGTGATGCAGACGCACGGGAATCACTTGGCGACCCTCGAGGCGGTCGAGCGGATCGGAATCGTGCGCCGCGGGGAGATCGACTTTGCATTCCTCCCGCTCGCGCACTCGTTCGGTCGTATGATGGAGTACGTAGGGATCTACCTGGGCACGATCACCGCCTACGCCGAGAAGATCGAGACCATCGCCGACGACATGGCGGCCGTGCGGCCGCACTTCCTTCCCTCTGTACCCCGCATCTACGAGAAAGTGCATGCGGCCGTTTACCGCGCGCGCGGAGAGAGTTCGCCACTCGCCCGCTGGATATTCGATCGCGCGCTGGAAATCGGAAATCGGCGGGCCGACTACGTAAATCGCGGACAGCGTGTCCCCCTCGTACTCGGAGCGCTCGATGCTCTGGCCCACCGACTCGTGTTCAGCAAGATTCAAGCGCGCGTGGGAGGTCGCATCCGCTACTTCATTTCAGGCGGCGCACCGCTGGCACCCGAAATCAACCGTTTCTTCCATGCCGTCGGCATGCCGGTACTCGAAGGCTACGGCCTGACGGAGACGACGCCGATCTTGACGTGCAACATGCCCGGCCGGACGCGGATCGGGACCGTCGGAGTTCCGCTCCACGGCGTAACGGTCAAGATTGCCGAGGACGGGGAGATCCTCGCCAAGGGTCCGAACGTCGCCATCGGCTATTACCAGCGTCCCGAGGAAACGGCCGCCGCGTGGGACGATGACGGCTGGTTCCGCACCGGGGACATCGGCGAGATCGACGGTGAAGGGTTCCTGCGGATCACCGATCGCAAGAAGGAACTGATCAAGACCGCCGGCGGCAAATACGTCGCACCCCAGAAGATCGAAAACATGCTCAAAGCGCGCCCGCTGATCAGTCAGGCGGTCGTGATCGGAGACCGGCTCAAATATTGCGTGGCCCTAATCACGCTCGATGAGGAGGCCGTGCGGGCATGGGCCAAAGGCCAGGGCGTCGACGTTTCGAGCGCGGGCAGTCTGGCCAGCGACGAGCGCGTCCTGGCAGAGGTCGGCCGCCAGGTGGACGCAGTCAATGCCGAGCTCGCCTCGTACGAGTCGATCAAGTATTTTCGCGTGCTTCCGCGCGATTTTTCGATTGAAACAGGGGAACTTACGCCGAGCCTCAAGATCAAGCGCAAGGTCGTGGCGGAGCGTTACGCCGACACCATCGCCTCGATGTACCAATCCTAACTTGCCTTGAACCCACCGGGCCTCTGTGGTACACGAAATTTGACATCTGGGGCATCTTGAGGGGTGGGCCCAAAAGCCCGCCTTTTTTGTTGGCCGAGCCGGCGGGCGCCACCCCGGGAGCGGACGGTGGCAAAGAGCACAGAGCAGATTCGCGCTCTCGTCGAGCCGCTCGCGGCGGAACTCGGCCTCGAGGTGTGGGATGTCGAGCTGCTGGGAGGTGGATCGCGCCGCCTCCTGCGGGTGTTTCTGGATCGTCCGGGAGAGGCGCACGGGGTGACGATCGCCGACTGCGAAACGGTGAGCAGGCGGCTGAGCGACGTCCTGGACGCCTACGATGCGGTCGACGGGCATTATTTGCTCGAAGTATCGTCTCCCGGCGTCATCCGCTCGCTGAGAAGACCGGAGCATTTCGAGCGGGTCGTCGGGAGTCGGCTGCGCGTTCGGCTGCGTGACCCCGGAAACTCGGCGGGTACGGTCGTCGGCACACTCGAAAGGGTAGAAGGCGACGTGCTCGATATCGTCGAGGACGGTGGCGCCCACCTGCGGTTGGCCATGGCGGACGTCGCGGAGGCACGGACGGAGTTCGAATTCGGTCGAAAACAGCCGAAACGCCGGAAAGGGCGCAAGCGAGGAACGAAATCGTGATGCAGCGAGAACTGGGCCGCGTAATCGAGCAGGTCAGCAAGGAAAAGGGGCTCGACCCAAGCCTCGTCATCGAAGCCGTCGAAGAGGCAATGAAGTCGGCTGCGCGCAAGACGTACGGCGCAGATCTCGATATCGAAGCCAAATACAACGAAAAGACCGGTGTCGTCGACGTCTACAACGTCAAGACCGTCGTGGCCGAGGTCGAGGATTCGGATCGGGAGATCAGCCTTCAGGAAGCGCGTGATACGCTCGATCCCGAAGCGCAGATCGGAGACGAGCTCCTGATCAAGCTCGACCCATCGCCGTTCGGCCGCATCGCTGCCCAGGCGGCGAAGCAAAACATCGTCCAGAAAGTCCGCGATTACGAGCGGGCGATGATCTACGACGAGTTCAAGGAGCTGCACAACACGATCCAGTCGGGGATCGTCATGCGTTTTGAGCGGCGCAACTTGATCGTTCAGCTTCGGCCAAACGTCGATGCCATCCTTCCCGCGGACCAGCAAATCCCGCGCGAGCGTTATCGTCAGGGAGATCGCATCCGGGCCTTGATCACCCATGTGGACGAGTCCGCCCGCGGACCACAGATCGTTTTGTCGCGCACCGATCCCGAGCTCGTCCGCAAGCTGTTCGAGCAAGAGGTGCCGGAGGTCTACGAGGGCATCGTCGAAATCAAAGACGTCGTCCGCGAGCCGGGCGGGCGCGCCAAGATCGCGGTGGTCTCGCACGACAGCGACGTCGACCCGGTGGGCGCGTGCGTGGGGATGCGCGGCAGCCGGGTTCAGGCAGTGGTGCAGGAGTTACGCGGCGAGCGCATCGACATCGTGCCGTGGACGCCCGACGAGACCGAGTTCGTCTGCCGGGCACTTTCACCTGCCAAGGTGTCACGCGTCGTCGTCGACGAAGAAGCGCACGCGATGGAAGTCGTGGTGCCCGACGATCAGCTGTCTCTTGCCATCGGCCGCAAGGGTCAAAACGTACGGCTGGCAAGCAAGCTGACCGGCTGGAAGCTCGACGTACACGG
>CAZQYE010000061.1:0-10022 GCA_964597375.1 uncultured Myxococcales bacterium | reverse complement strand
CTCACTCCTCGTCGAAGTCGAGATAGTAGAGGTCTTCTTCCTGCTGTTGCGTTTGTTCGGGACTGTCGCTCACTAGGGCCCGCCGGTGCTGCAGATAGGCGTTGCGAACGAACGCATAATAGTCGAGAGAACTCTTCCGGGCCGACTCGACTTCTTCGAGCAATGAAGCGCGCAGGCTCACGCCGTACACGGCGCCGGTCGAGATCGTGACCCATCGATCGACGAAGTAGGGCCAAACGTAAGCGAACGAATCGGGAATCAGTCCGAACGCGTCGCGGGGAGTCGATGGTCCGAGAAACGGCAGGACGAGATATGGACCCGGGCCGACCCCCCACCGTCCCAGCGTCTGGCCGAAGTCTTCCCGCCGGGCCTCGAGACCGGCGCTCGTTGCCGGATCGAGGAATCCGCCGGCACCAAGAGTCGAGTTGATGAAAAAACGACCTACGACGGCCAGTGCCGCCTCGGGCTTGGCCTGCAGGACGTTGTTCGCGAAATCGACCGGCGCGCGCAGGTTTTCGAAGAATCGTACCACGGCGCGTTCGGCGGGATCGGGAAGCGCCGCATGCCACCCGCGGGCGAGCGGTTCGAGCACGTAGGCGTCCACTCGTTCGTTGAACCAGAAAATCCGCCGGTTCATTCCCTCCCACGGGTCGGGAAAAGGCTCCCCGGCAGCATGCAGCGGGAGCGCAGTTCCGAGGAGGAAGAAAAGAACGCCCGCCAGTACTCGGGTGTGCCGGCGGTTCACTGTTGCTCCGTGTTGAAGTTGTAAAGAAATTTACCCACGACCCGTTCGAGAACCAGTGCCGACTCCGTATACACGATTTCCTCTCCCGGGCCGAGATATCGGTCCTCGGCGCCCGGCTCGATGGCGATGTACCGGTCGCCGAGAAGGCCCGAGGTGACGATCGCGGCCGACGAGTCGATCGGCAGGTGTACGCGCGGATCGATCTCGAGTTCAACACGCGCGCGGTAGTCGTCTTGCAGCGAAATGCCGGTGACTTCTCCGACGGATACCCCCGCAATGCTCACCGGTGCGCGGACCTTCAGGTCGGCGATCTGATCGAACACCGCGTGAAGTTTCACCCCGCCGCGACGTCCCCAGCTTGCGCCGCCGATCGTGAAAGAGAGGTACGCAAGCGCGGCCAACCCGACCAGCACGAAGAGGCCGACGACGAAATCACGCGAATTCGAACGAACCATGTGCCTCTAAACTCCCCACAGAGCGGTGATGAAGTAATCGAAAATGAGTACCGCCACCGAGGCGATGACCACCGTCGAGGTCGTCGCTGAACTCACTCCCTCGGCGGTCGGTCGTGCCGTGTATCCGCGGTAGGTGGAGATCAGCCCCACGAGAATACCGAAGACGACGGCCTTGAGAAGACTGCCCGCGACGTCGTCGCGAAACGTCACTGCATTGACCAGGCCGCTCATGTAGGTGCCGCCTTCGATGCTCATCAAGCCCACACCGATCAAGTACCCGCCGAACAGGCCGCACGTGATGAACAGGGCGGCCAGCAGCGGCATGACCAGGATCATCGAGACGACCTTTGGTTGCACTACCATGTCGACCGGATCGATCGACATCATGCGCAGGCCGTCGAGCTGTTCGGTGGCGACCATGGCGCCGATTTCCGCGGCTGTCGCAGAGCCCGCCCGCCCGGTCGCGAGCAAAGCCGTGAGGACGGGCCCGAGCTCGCGGACCAGACTCAGCCCCACGACCGCACCGAGCGCTTCCTCGGCGCCGAAGCGAACCAGTGTGTTGTAACCCTGGAGTCCCAGCACCATGCCGACGGCGGTTCCGCAGACGCTGATCAAGACCAGTGACAGCACGCCGAGTTTGTAGACTTCGTCGATCAGTTGGCGCAGGCGAATCGGCGGTCGCACGGATACCCACGCCACATGGGCGGTGAACGCCGTGATGCGGCCCAGGTGCACGACGAATTCGCGCGCGCGGGCACCGAGCTGTGCGATGGCTTCGAACATCGCCGTCAACCGCGCTCGGCACCGAACGATTCCGGGTGATCCGGAAAACCGTCGTCCGCCGGCGTGGAGTCCTCCTCGGTGGCGGCCTCGTCGAGAAACCCGCGCACGTCCGCGTCGTCACTGGCAAGCAGTTCGGCTGGAGATCCCTCGACCGCGCGGTCGGGAAGGAGCAGCAGAATCCGGTCCGCCATTCTGAGTGTCGATGGAATGTGGTGGGACACCAGCACCATCGTCATCCCGAGGCGGCGGTTGATGCCCACGAGCAGAGCCTCGATGCGCTTGATCGACAAGGGGTCGAGGCCTGAGAATGCTTCATCGATCAACACCGCGACGGGATCTCGCATGAGCGCTCGCGCCAGTGCGACACGCTTCACCATTCCGCCCGAAAGTTGCCCGGGCAGGAGGTCGTCCACACCGGCCAAACCGACGGCGGCGAGGCGCTGGTGAACGCGCCACGCGATTTCTTCCTCGTCCAATCGGGTATGCTCGCGCAGCGGCAGAGCGAGATTGTCGAAGACCGTCAGCGAGTCGAGGAGCGCTCCGCCCTGGAACATCATGCCGAGCTTGATGCGCACGCGATACATCTCGCGTTCGCTGAGCTGCGTCACGTCGTCGCCGTCGACGAGAATCCTGCCGCGTTGGGGGCGCACGAGCCCGCCGACGAGCCGGAGAATCGTGCTCTTGCCGAGGCCGCTACCCCCGAGGATCACCGAGATCCGGCCGGGAGCGAACTCGCACGAAAGCCCCTCGAAGACGCGCCGCCCCCCGTACGACATGTGGACGTCTTCGAGGACGATGCGCCCCGCCGCCGTGCTGTTCGTCTTTGCCACCTCGCGTACCGCCGGTTCCTTATTACGTATTGCATTACGGGCGGCAAGCCGTCTGGCTACAAGGGGTTTCGGCGCCTTTGCGCCGCTTTTCTCGAGGACGCGTTGGCGGCCCTCATGCTCCTTGCGCAGGCCTTGTTCGGCTCGGGCCCAGTCGCTCTCGGCCGGCGGCGAGCTTCGCGCTGAGCACATGCCCGGTGCCGCCGGCCCGATGCGACACATTCGGCCCGCGGGGAGTCAGGGACCGGCGCTGCGGCCTGCGTCGTGAAAGAGGGCGCCGGGGTGGCATGCATGCCTCCGTCAGATTCCGCCGGCGAGCCTCGAAAGTGTCCAGCACGCGGCGACGATTCCTATGGCGTACCCGGACGTCACGGCGAGAAGCCCCGGGCGGTGCAGCTTCGGAGGAACCGCCTGGCCGACCGCCCACAGGACCGTAAGGACCAGCGCGACGAACAGCATCTGGCCGATTTCAATGCCGACGTTGAATGATGCGAGCGCGAGGGGGATCGCGCGAGCCGGCAGGCCGGCCGCCGAGAGCGCCCCGGCGAATCCGAAGCCGTGCAGGAGTCCGAACCCCGCCGCCCCGGCCCACGGCCGCCGGCGCAGCAATGAATCCTGGTGCCCGGGACGGGCCAGCTCGGCGGCCAACACGGCGATGCTCAGAGCGATGCCCACCTCGATCGGGCGCGCCGGAAATCGGACATAGCCCAGAAAGGCCGCGCTCAGCGTGATACTGTGCCCGGCGGTGAATGCGCTGACGGCGCCGGCGATGCGCCGCGCTCGCTGTCGCGGTTCGATGACGGGCCCGCGCCCGCTTGCGAGCGAGCCTTCACAGGATGCGCGGCCACCGTGAAGGACCGTCAGCAGAACGAGCGCCAATACGAACAACAGGTGGTCGCGCCCTCCGGCGATATGCTCGATGCCCAACACGGTGTAGTCGGTGGCTACCGACCATGCCGGTCTCGCCGCAGGCACGACGAAGTCGGCGCGCGCACCCGTCAACAGCTGTTCGACGCGGCGCCCATCGGACAGCGTGACGCGTACGATGACGCTGGTTTTGGCTTGTTCGAGACCCGCAACGCCGACCCGCTTGCCGACGAGCGAGCCGCCACCGCACATGAGGTCGATGCGGTAGCCCACGCGAGAAGGGGTCGTCTCGACGCGTCGGACGCCCGCCTCGTGACACGCCTGCGGAAACACGGGAACGACCACACGCGCCATCGGACGACCCGCCGGTGTCATCCACCGAGCCTCGACGAGACCGTCCCCTCGCTCGCTCAATTCGAGAAGCGACGGCGAAAGCGGATGCGCAGCGGCCGGTCGCGGGCAGGCGGCCGCCACTGCCCAGAAGGCGAGAACGCTCGCGAGCATCGAGCGTCCGGTCACGAGCGTTTTCCTCCCGGCTGTGCCGGCGAACCCGTTGCCATGCGCTCGAGTTTGAGTACGTCCGCACAGTCTTCGACTTCGAAGATCGAGAGCGGGCGCGAGCGGCGGAGCGAGCCGGGAGCGTGCTCCAGGCGGTCGATGACGCGGTCGATCGGCACGCCACCGAGCATTACCTGCGTTTTGGTGCGCATGGACTCGATTGCTCGCGCGAGCGCCGCCTGCCCGCGGCGCGCCAGGAAGTCATAGCGAACGCGCTCGCGTATCTCGTCCAGCGCGGGAACACGCGCTGGGATCCGTTCTTCGAGCCGCAGCCAGTGCAGGCCGAGCGCCGTCCGGACCGGGCCCGTCCAGCGTCCGACGGGGGCTTCGTCCAGCGCGTGCTCGATCGCCGGGCCGAAGACCTTGAGGACGTCGGCTTTGCTCCAGGTGGTGCTGCTCGCACCGGCCAGTACGGGGTCACCGATCGCAACGTCGCCGGGTGCAGCTCCGGTCGATCCAAGCAGCCTGTCGATGCGTTCCGCCTCGCGCTCGAGGTCGCTCGGACCATGGCGCGCGGCGCTGAGGAACACCTGAGTGAAGCGATAGGAGGGCTGCGTCCGATAGCGGCGCTGGTGGTGGCTGAGGTAGCGCGCGAGTCTTTCGTCACGGACCGGCCGGGCGCGTGCCGCACCTTCGATCTCGAGCTTCATTCGCCCGATGAGGCGGCGGCGCACGACCAAGTCCGTTTCCGCCATTCCCATGGCGATCGCTCGCTCCACGAGCGTCGCCGGGTCGGCGGCGCGACCGCCGATGAATGCAATGTTGGAAGCAAGGCGGGCGCTGGCCACCGGATCGCTGCGATGCAGATTGCGTGCGAGAGCAACGCGCAAGAGGATTTCGTCATCGGCCCCGCGTCTGAGCAGCGCTGCGAGTTCTCGTCCTCGTGCCAGTGCACCCGAGCGGCCGAGCTCGTCGCGGCACAGCGTCGCCGCCCACGATGGCGGAAGCTCGATCTTCGGTGAGATCGCGGCGGGCTCGCGCTGCGGTGCGCTCAGCTGGTAGCCGGTGACGGCCAGGGCTACCAAGAAAAAGTGCAGCAGCGGCGCAGCCAGTAGCCGCCGCACCACGATGCGGGCGAACCGGCGGCGCGGATGTCGCTGCACCGTGGTCTCGTTCCTGCTCCTTGGCAGCGAGGCGTTCATCAATCTCCGCCTTTGCGCCGGGAAGCGGCGGTTGCCGGCACGTACCATATCGGCGACGTCCAGGCCCGTTCCTGAATGCTCCAGCGGTGCTCGGGCGCGCAGCACGGAGCGAGCCCTTCTCCGATGGTCGATGGATCGGCGCAGTTGACCCCGTGCGCGTTACAGATGTACGCGCTCCACCGGCAAGTCGGATTCTCGATCACACGAGCGTAGTAGAACGCGCGCTCCCTCGGATCGAAGTCCGGATCCGTCCACACGGTGCAGAGTTCGGGGAACCCTTCGCCGAACGTTTCGCAGGTCAGCGGATCGACGCTTGCGTCGCTGTTTGGGTCACCGGCCACGTCGTAGACTCGCTCGTGCGTTCCCTCGGCGTCGAGCCACCCTTTGATGATTTGGATCCGCTGAAGAGGCGTTCCCGGCCGGTCTTCGGTTCCCGCGTCTTGCTGAGCCCACACGGCGAAGCGAGGAGATGCCCCGGGCGTGGGGGGCGGCGGAAGATCCGATCCCATGGGAACGCCCTCCGCGTAGCCGGTCTCGACGAACGACCGGCTGTCGCACATGTCGGCGGGATAACTCCAGCCGCCGAACAGTCGTACGACGATACGCGGTCCACTCGTTCCATATGCTTCACGGCGTTTCATCGCTGCAAACAGCGAGTCGCGGGTGTTTTCCTCCGCCCACAACACCGCCAGGCCGCCGGGATTGAACTCGAGGTTGTCCGGCAGTCCGGGCGGAACGCGCTTGTCGGCCGGAGCCCCGGCTCCACCGTGGCCGACGTGGTTGCGCTCATCGACCGCTCCGGGTGTTCCCAGGTGCGTGTCGGTGCTGGCGATCAGGCCGTACTTGAAGGGGTTCGTACCGAGCAGCGCTTCCTGCTCGAGCCCCTTCTCGAGCGCGTTGCGCACGAAGTCCACCGGCTTGGGTGGCGAAGGAAAGAGCGACGGGAAGAACTCCGCCCGAAAGTTGTCGTAGGGCAGCTTCTCGAACCCGCACAGCTCGTCTTCGTTGCCCGCCCCGAACAGGCATTCGGAGTCTCCCTTGTGTTGCATGATCTCGGCCAGCGGCTCCATGCGGTTGCGCTCTCGGGCATACTCGGCGGTGAAGGGTGTTCCGTCGCTCATGAGTGTCTGAAACATGAGCCCCCCGCTGAGATTCGAATTGTGCGGGATGGTGACGAGCTCACAGCCGTCTCCGCGGTCTAGGCATTCGCGCCGGAGCTGTCGCCATAGATCTTCCGGGGTTTTCGCCTCGTAGTAACTGATGGGGAGCCGGGTGACGCGGTCATTGCGGAAGATGACATTGCGGTGCAGGTTGTTCGTGTTCGGGCTCGCCGACCATTCGTATCCGACGAACGTCGTGAACGAGCACGCCTCGGTGCGGTCGTAGGCCGCTTCGGCGGCGGCCTGGATCTCCCGCCACTGAGTAAGTGCCGCGTCGAGGCACCGGCGGCCGCCTTCGCCGCAAAACCCGAAGCGTTTGGGATCCGTAGAATTGCACGATCGCATGTTCATCAAGTAGAAGGCGGCGCGCGGCCACCAGCGGTACAGCCGGCACATCAGCGAGCCGTAGCCGGGTAGTTCGGGCGTGCTGCAGACGCGCACTTCCCCGAGCTGCTCGGCGTGGTCGGTTACCGCTGCGAAGTCGAGCGGGCGAGCGAGCCGGATGCTGCGCAGCGGGCGGCCGGTTGCATCGTAGGGCTGGATGCCGAGACGCTCGCCGCGGGCGAAACGGTACGCGTCGCGCGGGGTGTTGCGCGTTCCCTGGGTGCTCGCATCCTGCGAGAACGCGGTGTGCACGTGTAGGTCGCCGAAGAACGGACGCCGCAGTGGGTCGTAGTCGGTGCACGGGCGGCGTTGCTCGGTGATCCGGTAGGGACGTTGCTGCGCCCGCGCTGCCCCGGGCACGGCGGCGAGCACTGCCAGTGGAGCCAATAGCAGCAAGGCTCGTCTCTTACCGCGAAAAGAAGAAATGCTCATGTTTCTATGGATGTCCCTCCCCGCCACCGAATAGCGCGAGCCGGCGGGTGATTCATCCCACGGAAGCCGTGCTGTGCAAAGGATCCGACTTGCAGCGTGGCCTGGTCCCGCTATGGTGCGGCTCTTGTTCCGCTGAACGCGGGAGGTGCACGCGATGGCCCGAGGCAACCAACATTACGGCAAGCTGGTCGCCGGCTACTTGTTTCCGGAGATTGCGCGGCGCGTCTCAGAGTTTCAACGCGAGTTTCCCGAGAGCAGTTTGATTCGCCTGGGAATCGGCGACGTCGTTCTGCCGCTCCCCCAGTCGGTGTGCGACGCAATGCACCGCGCCGTCGACGAAATGGCCACGAGCGAAGGATTTCGCGGCTACGGTCCCGAGCAAGGGTACGAATTCTTGCGCGAAGCGATCGCCGAAGGGGACTACCGCAGCCGCGGTATTGAGATCAGTCCCGACGAGGTGTTCGTCTCGGACGGCTCCAAGTGCGACAGCGGCAATCTCCAGGAGCTGTTCGCCGAAGACGCCAGGCCGGCGATTCCCGATCCTGTCTACCCCGTCTACGTCGATACGAACGTCATGGCCGGACGCACGGGCGCCTGTGGCGAGGACGGACGCTACGAAGGCATCGTGTACTTGCCGGGAACGGCGGAGAACGGATTTTGCCCGGAGCCGCCGGACGAGCCGGTGGACTACGTGTACTTGTGCTTTCCGAACAATCCCACCGGGGCGGTCGCTCGCAAAGCGCAGCTCACACGGTGGGTCGACTGGGCGATCGACACCGGTGCGGTGCTTCTGTTCGACGCGGCTTACGAAGCGTACATCACGGAGGACGACGTTCCGCGTTCGATTTTCGAGATACCGGGAGCCCGCCGCGTCGCCGTGGAACTGAGGAGCTTCTCGAAGAACGCCGGCTTCACCGGCACCCGATGTGCTTACGTCGTGGTTCCCCGCGAGCTCGAAGTCGATGCGGGCGGTGAGCGCGTGTCGCTGCACGCACTGTGGCTGCGCCGCCAATCGACGAAGTTCAACGGTGTCTCCTACGTCGTCCAACGCGGGGCGGAGGCCGTCTACTCCGAGGAAGGTCGCAGCGAGGTCGCCGAGCGTGTTTCGTACTACATGGACAACGCTCGGGTCATCCGCGAGGGCCTCGAGGCTGCCGGCCTTACGGTGTTCGGCGGCGTGAACGCGCCCTACGTTTGGGTGAAGACCCCGGCCGGGGAGGACTCCTGGAGTTTCTTCGACCGGCTGCTGCGTGACGCGCACGTGGTCGGCACGCCCGGGGCCGGTTTTGGTTCCTGCGGAGAGGGGTATCTGCGGCTGTCCGCCTTCGGGTTCCGCGATCAGATCGAAGAGGCGGTCGCGCGCATCCGCGCCGCCCTGTGAGGCGCTTGCCGTCGCTCGGTCGCTCGCATAAGGATTTTCACGGCGGCTCTCCGCCGAAGAGGATGACCATGGCCGAAACAAAGTCGGATCCGGCCGCCGCGCTGACGGCGCCGGGTGGATTGTTCGAGATCGAAGAGGCCGTCGTTCGCGGCATTCCGATGAAAGTGTGGAAGACGACGCCGCCTTCGCTACGCGACGTCCTCGATCAAAGCCGCGCGCATGCGGACAAGACGTTCCTGGTGTACGGCGAGGACCGCTGGACGTTCGAGCAGCACTACCGGGCGGCGGCCGGCCTCGCTTCTCTGCTCGTCGCCGAGTGGGGGGTGGCAAAGGGCGACCGCGTGGCGATCGCCATGCGCAACTATCCCGAGTGGTCGATTGCGTTTTGGGCCGCGGCAGTCGCGGGTGCGATCGTCGTTCCGCTCAATGCGTGGTGGACCGGAGAGGAGCTCGAGTACGGCCTGGCGGATTCCGGTTCCAAGGTGCTCTTTTGCGACGAGCAACGGGCCGACCGGATCGCTCCGTTTCTCGATCGCCTGCCGCTCGAGCGTGTGGTGGTGGCCAGAGCCGAAGCGCCGCTGCGCCCGGGGTTGCTGGCGTTCGAGGACGTGTTGCGGGAAGCCGGAGAGGCCGATGCGCTGCCGCCGGTCGATATTGCGCCGGATGACGACGCAACGATTTTTTATACGTCGGGAACCACCGGAAAACCGAAAGGCGCACTGGGAACGCACCGCAACATCTGCACGAACCTGGTAAGCCTCGCGTACGCTCAGGCTCGGGGGGTGTTGCGCAGCGGAGGGTCGCTCGAGGCGCTGCTGACCCGGCCGCAACCGGCCCAACTCCTTTCCGTTCCGCTGTTTCACGCGACGGGATGCCATTCGATCCTGGCTGCGAACACGGCCTTCGGTGGCAAGCTCGTCATGATGTACAAGTGGGATCCCGAGCTGGCACTCGAGCTGATCGAGAGAGAGCGCATTACCAGCTTTGGAGGCGTGCCGGCGATGGTGTGGCAGGTGCTCGAGTCGCCGAGTTTCTCTTCGCGCGATTTGTCGAGCGTCGAAAACGTCAGCTATGGAGGGGCTCCCGCCGCTCCGGAGCTCGTCCGCCGGATTACGGAGGCATTTCCGAAAGTCTCACCGGGCAACGGGTACGGTCTGACCGAAACTTCGTCGGTCACGACGTTCAATTTCGCTGAGGACTACAAGCGCAAGCCCGACAGTGTCGGCCAACCGGTTCCCGTTTGCGAGCTCAAGGTCGTCGACGAACAGGGCAACGAGCTGCCTACCGG
>CAZQYE010000060.1:0-10103 GCA_964597375.1 uncultured Myxococcales bacterium | reverse complement strand
TTGAGCAACGGGTAGTAGAGCCAACTGTCGTCCTGGCGGGCCGGATCGAGATAGCGGTTGTAGGTAAGCCCAACGCCCTTCAAATCGAACGGCTCGAGCATCGGGTACATACACTCGCGGTAGCGGATCCCGTCCTCGGTCGGCCAGATCGGCTTGGGGTCGTGATACAACCGGCCCACGTAGTAGAGGCGCCGAAAGTGGCCCAGGACGAAGTGCTTTTCGACGGTCATGGGCCCGTCGGGGGAAAGCGATCCCGTATCGCAGTCGAAGTTACGTACGTCGAGGTCGTCGACGGCGATGCGATTTTCGTAATTGAACATCAGCTTGACGGCGACATCCGGGTCGTTTTCGTCGACCAGAGGAAAGGGCAGGCCGGCAACGTAGTTTTCCAGCCGCATCTTGTCGGCCGAAAGGCGCACCTGCGGGGAGTAACGCTCGGTCGCTTCCAGGCGGGCCGGCTCGAGCGGAATCGGACGCGGCTCGACGATGGTAAGGCGCGCACCGCGCTCTACCGCCCAGCGGATCGCCGGGCCGAGATATTCCTCGTATGCCTCCACGTTGTGCCTGTCGACGACGCGGCCCGGAGCCAAGATCGCTTGGCCGGCCACAGCCTGCCCGGGGCTACCCTTCGAGCGCGCGGACTGTGCCGGTTGGTCCGTGCCCAGGCTGCCGCCTCGAGCGCCCGCGGCACCCTCGGGAGGCAACGGGTGAACAAGAGCATTCGGCGCGGGACCTGGCGGCCGGTTGGCCGGGCCCGCCAGAGCGTCTGGCGCCAGCGTGGCCAGCACGATCAGGCCGACGAGCGCCGCCAGCAACGACAAGCGACCGGGCTTGCGGGGGAAGAGCACGCTAAAGTCTGTGCCACAGCCGGATCCCGTTGCAATCGGCGCCGCTTTGCGCCCGCGTCCCCGGACCGGAAGCCTCGGCGCTGTCTGGCAGAGGGCCCGGCCGTGCCTCGCTACCGAGGCGCGGTCCCGGTGGGGCCATTGGTCCGGGCTGTTTTTTCGGCTACCGTGGTTTGCTTAGGCCCGTCATGGATAACCGCGCACAACGTATCGAAACCCTGCGGCGACGGCTCGCCGAGCGAATCCTTGTCCTCGACGGCGCCATGGGAACCTCGCTGCAGCAAATGGGGCTCTCGGCGTCGGATTTCGGCGGCGAGGAGCTCGAGGGCTGCAACGAGCACCTGGTCGTAACCCGCCCCGACGTCGTCGAGCGCGTGCACGCAGATTTTCTCGCCGCCGGCGCCGACATCGTCGAAACGAACTCCTTCGGGTCGACCTCTGTCGTGTTGGCCGAGTACGGACTCGACGACCAGGCGCGCCGGCTCAGTCGACTCGCAGCTGAGATCGCCCGCCGAGCGGCGGCCGCTGCCACCACCCCCGAAAAGCCGCGCTTTGTCGCCGGCTCGATGGGCCCGACGACCAAGACGATCTCCGTTACCGGTGGCATCACCTGGCAAGAGCTGGCCGCCGCCTACCACGAACAGGCCGCCGGCCTGATCGAAGGTGGCGCAGACCTGCTGTTGGTCGAAACCAGCCAGGACACCCTCAACATCAAGGCTGCACTCGAAGGAATAGACCGGGCCAACGCAGAGCTGGGCACCACCGTCCCCGCTGCCGTACAAGGCACGGTAGAGACGATGGGGACCCTGCTCGCAGGGCAAGACGTCGAGGCTCTGTACGTGTCGCTCGCCCACCGCGACTTGCTGTGGATCGGGCTGAACTGCGCCACTGGCCCCGACTTCATGACGGACCACATTCGCACTCTTGCACAAATCTCGCGCTTTCCGGTCGCTTGCGTGCCGAATGCGGGCCTGCCCGACGAGGACGGCAACTACAACGAGACCCCGGAGATGCTGGCCGCTAAGCTCGCCGATTTTGCTCGACAGGGCTGGCTCAACGTCGTCGGCGGCTGCTGTGGCACCGTTCCCGAGCACATCGAGCGCATTAGCGCGGCGGTCGCCGGTCTGCCGCCTCGCGTGGCAAAGCCGCCGCGCCGTTGCGTCGTATCCGGCATCGAAGCCTACGAGATCTCCGACGAAAAGCGCCCGGTCATCGTCGGAGAGCGTACGAACGTCCTCGGGAGTCGCAAGTTTCGCCGTCTGATCGCAGAGGACAAGCTCGAGGAAGCGGCCGAGATCGGGCGCGCCCAGGTGCGCAAGGGAGCGGCGATCGTCGATGTGTGCCTTCAGGATCCCGATCGGGACGAGGCCGCCGACCTCACTCGATTTCTCGAGATTCTCGTAAGAAAGGTCAAGGCTCCGATCATGATCGACTCGACGGACCCGGTCGCAATCGAGCAGGCACTCGAGCGACTGCAAGGAAAGTCGATCATCAACTCGATCAATCTCGAAGACGGAGAGGCGAAGTTCGAGGCAATCGTCCCGCTCGTCAAACGGTTCGGCGCCGCCGTCGTCGTCGGCTGTATCGACGATGATCCCGAGCAAGCGCAAGCCATCTCACGCGAGCGCAAGCTCGAGATCGCAAGGCGCTCCTTCGATTTGCTGACCGGCAAGTACGGCTTGGCGGCCGAGGACATCTTCTTCGATCCGCTCGTGTTTCCCGTGGGAACCGGAGACGCAACGTACGCCGGCTCGGGAGTCGAGACGATCGAGGGCGTGCGTGCGATCAAGCGCGAACTACCCGAAACGAAGACGATCCTCGGGATCTCCAACGTCTCCTTCGGCCTGCCTCCCGCCGGCCGGGAGGTGCTCAACAGCGTCTTCCTGCATCACTGCGTCGAAGCAGGTCTCGACCTAGCGATCGTCAATGCCGAGGCGCTGGCTCCTTACGCTCGGATCCCGGAGCAGGAACGCCGATTGTGCGACGACCTGATCTGGTGGCGGGGTGAGGATCCCATTGCTGCGTTCAGCGGCTATTTCGCCGAGAAGAAGGAGAAAAAGACCGCCGACGAACGCGCCGCTCTTCCGCTCGACGAGAGACTGGCCCTCTACATCATCGAAGGCAGCCGCGACGGATTGATCGAAGACCTCGAGCTCGCCCGGAAAGATCGCCGGCCGCTCGACATCATCAACGGGCCGCTGATGGCCGGCATGGACGAGGTCGGCCGGCGGTTCAACAACAACGAAATGATCGTCGCCGAGGTCCTGCAGTCGGCCGAGGCGATGAAAGCGGCCGTCGCCCATCTCGAGCAATACATGGAGAAGGAAGACACGGCCGCACGCGGGAAAATCTTGCTCGCTACGGTCAAGGGCGACGTTCACGACATCGGAAAGAACCTCGTCGAGATCATTCTCAAGAACAACGGATACGACGTCGTGAACCTTGGGATCAAGGTGCCCCCAGAGGACTTGATCTCCGCATACCGGGAGCAGCGCCCGGACGCGATCGGGCTGTCGGGCCTACTCGTCAAGAGTGCACAGCAGATGGTCGTCACGGCGCACGACCTGGCGGCAAGCGGCATCGACTGCCCGCTTCTGGTGGGCGGAGCGGCGCTGTCGGATCGCTTCACCCGACTGCGAATCGCCCCCGAGTACGAAGGGCTAGTAGCCTACGCCAAGGACGCCATGACCGGCCTGGAGTTGGTCAAGGCGTTGGGGGACGACGAGCAGCGGGCGCAGCTGGCCGCGTCGCTCGAAGAACAGTCCGAGCGCCTGAGCAGTCAGGCGGCGGCGCGCGCGGCGACGGCGCCTCAGGCTGCGCCGGCCGAGGCCGCCAGGCCGGCGGTCGCTCCCGTGGACGAGGTGCCGGTTCCCCCCGATCTCAAGCGCCACGTCCTCGAGGACTACGACCTCGCCGAGGTCTTCGACTACATCAATCCGGTCATGCTCTACACGCGGCATCTGGGCTTCAAGGGCAGGTTCGAGGAGGCGCTGGCCGCAGGAGACGAGAAAGCCCGCGAGCTGGCCCGCGAAGTAGCCGAGGTCGAAGCGCTGCTGCTGGCCGACGACTCGGTACGAGCCCGAGCGGTGTACCAGTTTTTCCCTGCAGTCGGCTCGGGAGACGCCCTCGAGCTGCGCTCCCCGGACTTTCGGACCGTAGTCGGACGCTTCGAGTTCGGCCGCCAGCAGCGGCCTGGCGGCTTGTGTCTTGCCGATTACGTTTCGCCGGCGTCGAGCGGTCGCCGCGACTACGTCGCGCTTCTTGCCACGACGGTCGGCCCGGGCGTGCGCGAGCTGGCCGAGCGCCTCAAACAGGAAGGCGCCTATCTACGCTCACACATCGTTCAGGCGCTCGCCCTCGAGGGAGCCGAGGCATTCGCCGAGCTGCTCCACCAGAAGATCCGGCGGATGTGGGGATTCCCCGACCCGCCGGGCATGAGCAAGAAAGACCTGTTTCAGGCGCACTACCGGGGAATCCGCGTGTCTTTCGGGTACCCCGCATGCCCTCGGCTCGAAGACCAGGCCGAGCTGTTCCGGCTGCTTGGCGTAACCGAGTCGATCGGCGTCGAACTGACCGAAGGCTACATGATGGATCCGGAATCCTCGGTCACCGCCGTCGTATTTCACCATCCCGAGGCACGGTATTTCAGTCTCACGGAAGCCGACGTTGCGGCTCTCGAACGACGACTGTCGGCGCAACGCTCCGGTGAGGCTCGATCAGGCGACCGATGAGCAGGCCGGCAAGCAGCCCTCCGAGGTGGGCCGCGTTGTCCCTGCCGGGACCGAAGCCGATGAGCATTCCGTAGATCGCCGCCAGGGCGCCGAGAACGTGCCACGGGCGATGGCGGCCGCCGCGCGTGCGTGCGCGCAAACTCTGTCCGGCCAGGGCGCCGAGCACCCCCGCAATCCCGCCCGAAGCACCCGCCTTCAGGCCGACGGTCGGCGACCAGTAGTGGCTCACGATGTTCCCAGCAACCCCCGTCGCAACAAAGACGAGCAAGAAGCGCCACGGGCCGACCTCGCGCGCCAACGGTGGTCCAAGCACCAGCAGGGCGGCCATGTTCACCACCAGATGCGGGAGCCCGAAATGGACGAACACCGCAGTAGCGAGCCGCCACACCTCGCCCGCCTCGATCCGATCCCAGGAAATCGCTCCCCACGCGAGAAGCGTCGATCGGCGGCCGCCTTCGGGACCCGCGTACGCGCCAACGAATACCGCGATGCAGGCGACGACCACCGCAAGGACGGCAACCGTCCCGGGACCGAACCAACCGGTATCTCGTCCGCTCGCTCCGAGTGCCTGAGCGTCTGCGGCCGCGTCAAGAGCATCGCGCGCCTCTTCCTCGACTTGCTCGCGCACCACGGTACGCGCGCGGTCGGCGTCTGCCGCATCCACGACCACGTAATAGCTGCGGCGGCGATGTCCGACCGCGCGGGCGTCGATTCCCATCGAGGCGAGCAAAACCACCAGTCGATCGGCATCGCCCGCAGCAACCGGACCGGCAACCACGACGTCGCTCTTGCGCACGCGCTCAGACTGCCACAAGGTATGTTTCATGGATACCCGAGACCGCCTGCACGAGAAGCTGGCCGCGGCCTTCGAGCCGGCCGAGGTACTCGACGTCATCGACGAAAGCGCGGGGCACGCCGGGCACCGGGAAGCGTCCGCCGGCGGCCATTTCCGCGTCATCATCGTTTCGGAGGCCTTCGAAGGACTCTCCCGCGTCGAACGGCAACGCCGTGTCTACGACGCCGTCGCCGACGAGATGTCCGGTGCGGTACACGCCCTAACGATGACGTGTCTGACCCCGGCGGAATACTCGGCCGAGGCTTGACCGTGCGGCCTGCGGCGCCGGCCCCGTGAAGGACCAGCTCGCCAGGGACGCCGAAGTGTTTTTCGTAGCCGTTCTCGGTGCCGCGCTCGTGCTGCTCGGCGGCGGGTTGCTCTTCGAATCGCTCTCCGCGGGAGCCTCACAGGCAACGCTTTCATCGCGGATCGCTGCCGTCCGAGCGGTGCGTGCACTGTATGCGTGGTTCGGCCTGTTGCCGGCGGGCCTGGCATTTCTCGGAATTGGTGTGCCATTCGCCCTGCGGACTCTGCTGGCGGCGGCTACCCGCCGCCTAGGCCGCCGTCAGACGCTGGCCCTGATCGGAGTCGCCACCGGGGTGGCCCTGCTTCTTACGCCGTACGGAAAGGGCTGGAAGGCGCCGTTGCTGCTGTGCTCGATCGCCGCGGTCGCCGCCGCCGGAGGAGGCGGCCTGCTGCGGCGGCATGCAGCCGCGTGGGGCCGCATCCTGCTGGCGCTGGCGTCCTTGTCCTTTCTGGCCGTAACGGTGTTCGCCGAGCGGATTGCGGCCGGGACGGCGCCGAGCACCGTACTGGGCCCCACGGCACTCGCCGCTGCAGGCTTTTTCTTAATCCCCGCCTTTGGCTGCGCAGTGGCCGCTACCTTGGCGGGCATCGTGCGCTGGTACTGGACGGCGCTTCTCACGCTCAGCGCAACGTTGTGGTATGGGCTGCCCTGGATACGATCATGGGGTAGGGCGGCCGGAGCGCCGGGCGATCCCATCGAAGTGGCGGTGACCGGCGTGCTGGCAGGAGTCCTGGCGGTCGCCGCCTGGAAGAGCGCCCCGGCGCCTCACCGAAGGAGAAGGACACCGTAGCACCGGAAACGGTGGGCTAGGCCGCCGCAGATCCGGACGCGGAAGCCGGCAATCGGCACGAGGAGACAGGTCGGAGCGGGCTCGGACGAGCGAGGAAAGAGCACTGGAGCGAGAATTGGAGAAGAGTTTACGCCGGCGTTCTACGGTCGAACTCACGCACTACGGTCGGCGAAGCGGACGGTCCTATCGTGTGAAGATCTGGTTCGCGGTCATCGACGACCGAATCTGGATCGGAAGCCTCGATGCGAACAGGGCGTGGGTCAAGAACGTTACTGCAAACGGCCGGGCCCGGCTCGATTTCGGCAGCGGCTCGGTGGAGTGCCACCTCGAACCGGTCGAGGAGGTCGCCGCCGTCGAGCGCTTTGCACGCGCGATTCGCCGCCGGCACCCGATCCTAGCGCCGGTTCTCGCGCTCCTCGTCCGCGGCCGCCGCCGGGTGTTCGCTACCAGGGAGCGCGCGTCCGAACTGCTGCAGGCCTTCCGCGCGAGCAGCAACAGCGCCTAACGCACGAGAGGTAGCACGCCGAAGGAAAACCAGGACTCAGGCGCCCATCCTGCCCGCCAACGGCCTGGGTCAGGCAGACGGCGGGGACGCGACCGCTTCGGCCACCAAGTCGCCGACTTCGCTGGTGGAGTATCCCATCTTGCCCGCGCTCATCGACTCGAGCTTCTCGCTCATGACATAGGTCATCGCGCGCTCGACGCGCTCGGCTGCTTCATCCTCGCCGAGGTGTACGAGCATCATTTGGCAGGCGCCGATCGCGGCCATCGGGTTGATCACTCCCTTGCCGGTGTACTTGGGTGCCGATCCTCCGATCGGCTCGAACATCGACACTTGCCCCGGGTGGATGTTGCCGCCGGCGGCGATCCCCATGCCTCCCTGCACCATGGCGCCTAGGTCGGTGATGATGTCGCCGAACATGTTGTCCGTAACGATCACGTCGAACCACTCGGGATTTTTGACCATCCACATGCAGGTCGCGTCGACGTGCGCGTACTCGCGCTTTATGTCCGGATAGTCGGCCTCGCCGATCTCGTGAAACGCCCGTTCCCACAGATCGAAGGCGTAGGTGAGGACGTTCGTCTTGCCGCACAGCGTGAGAGTCTTCGAGCGATTGCGCTTGCGGGTGTATTCGAACGCGTAGCGCAAGCAGCGCTCGACCCCCATTCGCGTGTTGATCGACTCCTGAATCGCCACCTCGTGCGGGGTGCCCTGGCGCAGAAACCCTCCGCCGCCGGCGTACAGCCCCTCCGTGTTCTCGCGGACGACCACGAAGTCGATGTCTTCGGGCCCCTTGTCCTTGAGAGGCGTTTCCACGCCTGGATAGAGCTTTACGGGCCTCAAGTTAATGTAGAGGTCGAGGTCGAAGCGCATCTTGAGAAGGATGCCCTTTTCGAGAATTCCCGGCTTGACGTCCGGGTGGCCGATGGCCCCGAGCAAAATCGCGTCGAAGCCCCTGAGCTCTTCGACCGCCGAGTCGGGGAGTGTCTCGCCGGTGCGCTTGTAGCGCTCGCCGCCGAAATCAAACTCGACCGTCTCATACTTGAGGCCGCAGGCCTTCGCAGCGGCGTCGAGCACCTTCACTGCCTCCTGAGTAACCTCCGGCCCGGTGCCGTCGCCCGGGATGACCGCTATCTTGTACAAGTCCTCGATCCTCCTGACTCGAATTGGAGGCCGCCCGCGCTCCGGGCAGCCTGGATTCTATCGGACGCCGCGGGGTAAGCCGCCGGCGCGCTCGGTGCGGCTAGAAAGCCCGCATGTTAGCCCAATCCCGCCACCGGACCAACGACGCGAAGCGGCACCGGGCCATCCCTTCAGGGCAGGAGGCTGGGAGCGCTCGGAACAGCCAACGCCCCACGAAAACCCGGGCCTTGCCGAGCCGGCGCTCGAGCAGCGAGCCGCACGTGCCCAGGCACGGCGCTCAAACTAGAATCCGCACGGCCTCGGCCCGCTCCAGCCGCGGTTACGCGGTCGTGGCGCGTACCGCGAGGCCGAATTTCGAGCGACCGGCAGTGCTCCCGAGCCGCACCGCAGGGTGGCAAATGGCCGCCGTCGCCGTTACATTAGACTTCCGTACAGCGGCGGCGTACCCAAGTGGTTAAGGGAGAGGTCTGCAAAACCTCCATTCAGCGGTTCGAATCCGCTCGCCGCCTCCATCCCCGCGCCGGAGCACTGCCTGCCCGGCCGCATCGACCAGCGCCAACTAAAGCAGCAAAGAGCCCGTCGGCATTCCCACCTGCCGGCCCCTTGGTTCCACCTTTGCCAATGTGGTATCCACTGAACTTGGATCGCGCCGAGCGGAGTCTATAGTCCATTTGGGGGGCTCCCAGCCGTGGGCCGCGCGCGATCAATTCGACGCACGATAGGGGCGGCACTGCTGCCACCGAAGAAGGGGGGAATCACATGAAGTCATTCACGGTTCTGTTTCTGACGCTGACGATCGGTTTTGCTCCTCTGTCCGCCCGAGCAGCCGACGGCTGCAAGGTGAAAGTCAGCAAGAAGACCGGCCTGATCGAAGTGTCGGCCAAGAACGTCGACGCGGGTACGGTCAAATGGGGCGCCGCGGCAGGACAAGAAAACTCGGCGTTTTTCGACCCAAGCTGCATCAAGAACGGCAGGGCGAAAAAGTGTACTCTCGCGGATCCCGCAACAGTTACGGCCAAGACACCGCCCCAGGATTGTACGATTTACGTCGCCGATGTGAACGGATCATGCAACGCCTGGGTCCCCGGCTGCACTCCGACCGCGGGCGTGGCGTCCGCCGCAGACCAGGCACTCACCGCTGCCGCCGCAGCCCAAGCCACGGCCGATCAGGCCAGTGCCGATGCCGCCGCAGCCCAGGCCACGGCCGACCAGGCCAGTGCCGATGCCGCCGCAGCCCAGGCCACGGCCGACCAGGCCGTCGCCCACGCCGCCGCAGCCCAGGCCACAGCCGACAGCTTGGCCCTGCTCGTCAACAAGCTGCATCCCTCTTGCAGAGCGGTAAATGGCATACTGTGGTGCTACCATCCGACCGAATGTGGCCGCGCCTGCGACAGTACCTGCGCAGCGGTGGGATTAAATCCGATGGCCGACGACAACCAATGGTTTGCCGCACAGGATACCGCTGCCGAATGCCAGGCGATCAGTGACGCATTCGGAATCACTCAGCCGGTCGTTCTCAATTCGTACGCCTATGCGTGCCTCGAAGACGCTTACGGGTCGCACACTGCTGGCGGAGGTCTGGTAGGCCCGATCTTCTGCTCCACCGATTCGGGCTGTCCCGCCGGGCACCGCAGCAATATGGATCAGCTGGGCACGCCGTGCGGCGCTAATTCCCGCCGGTCGATCTGTCCCTGCGAGTGACTCTCGGTAAGAGAGCGACCGTAAACGGGTCGCGCCGCGTCCGCCGCCTCCGCCCGTCGGCCCCTACATGAGGTTCCTCTGTGGGGACCGGCGAGTCACGTCGGCTGCTCAGTCACAACGGGGGCAGAAGCGCTTGGCCGCTCAGGCCAGCCTGGCCTGAGCGGCCTCGATAGCCCGCCGCGCGACAATCCGATAACCTGCTTAGACGTGCCGGGGTGGTGGAACTGGTAGACACTGGGGACTTAAAAT
>CAZQYE010000059.1:0-10114 GCA_964597375.1 uncultured Myxococcales bacterium | reverse complement strand
CGGTACGCGGCTCGACACCCGGGCAAGTCAAGATCCTGCTCGACGGCGTCCCACTTAACCGCGCAGGCAACGATGTCGTCAACCTCGCCGACATTTCCCTCGACTCGGTCGAGCGCATCGAGGTCTTTCGCGGCTTCACACCGGTTCGTTACGCGAGCTCGGGCGCGGCCAGCGTCGTGAACATCGTCACCCGGAGCTCTGCAGGGCCGATCTCAGGATCGCTGTCGTGGGGCTCGTTCGCAACGGTCAAGGCCACCCTCGCCGGCGCGGCTTCGCTCGCCGGCGGAACGCTGTCCGTCGCGTCGGACTTTCGCGAGACCGACGGCGACTTTCGTTTCACGAGCGAGAGTGCCGACCCGACGGTCGGCGGCCGCCGCCGGCGCATCAACAACGACCGGCGCTCGTGGAACCTCGCCTTGCGCTACGATCGCCGCGACCGCAGCGATTCGCGCTGGTCGCTGATCGGCAACGTCCTGCACGTCGAAGAAGGCACGCCCGGCCGCGGCGACGTCCAGGCCGCGCGGGCGCGGTCGCGCAAGACCCGTGCGATTGCATCGGCCAGTTGGCAGACGTCGCGGGGCCTGCGGGCCGCGGCCGATCTGACGTACGTCGGGGAGACCCAGCGCGACCCCAAGAGCCCGCCCGACGACGCCGGCCTGGGTTTTCCCTTCGAGCGCTTCGCCGGCCGGACCTGGGCCGGTACGGTCGAGGTCGGTGCGTGGCGGGCCGCCGGCGAGCGGCATTTCTTCGAGACCAGCGCTGAGGTCTCGCTCGAGCGCTTCGAAGGGCGTTTCCCGGGGATTACCCCGAAGCGCGACCAGGAGCGGATCCGGGCAGCACTGGCCGCCGGCGACGAGGTTGCGCTCGCCGAAGCGCGCCTGACGCTGGCGCCGCAAGTCCGCGTCGAGCTCCTCCACAACCGCTTCGACGGCAGTGGCCTGGTTCCTCCGGTCGATCCCTCGATGCTCCCCGACGCAACCGAGGTCTCGGTCGATCCGCGACTCGGCCTGCGCTGGGACGCTGCGCCGTCGCTGACACTGAAGGCGAACGCCGGAACTTACTTTCGCCCTCCAAACTTCGGCGAGCTGTTCGGCGACGACGGCTTTTCGGCCGCCAATCCATCGCTCGACCCCGAGCGCGGGATCAGTCGCGATGCCGGTCTGATCTGGCGCGGCCGCGGCCGGCGCTGGTCGGCGACCGCCGAGTACGCGTACTTCGACAACGAAGTCGACGACATGATCGTGTTCGTCCCGAGCGGAGCCCGGGTGCCGCGGCCGCAAAACGTAGGGGCGGCCAGCGTTCGCGGCCACGAGCTGCGCCTCGAGGCCGGGCTGGGCTCTCACGTGGACTGCCAGCTCAGCTACACGAGACAGCAGGCGGAAGACCGCAGCAACATCCGCGACTTCCGCGGCCACGACCTGCCGTCGCAGCCGCGCGACGAACTGTACGGCCGCGTTTCGGTGTCGGGCCGCCGGTGGCGGCTGACGTACGAGGTAGACGCGCAGAGCCGGGTGTTTCTCGACCGCGCCGGTTTCCAGCGGGTGCCGGGACACGCCACCCACGGCCTGACGCTCGCGCTCGGCCCGTGGGCCGGCGACTGGCACGTCGAGCTGGAGGCCGACAACTTAGGCGACGAACAGTATTCCGACGTGTTCGGTTTTCCGGTTCCCGGTCGTGCGTTCTACCTCACGCTGAGCTACGCTCGCCGGCCTTGAGCGATGAAGATGGGACGCACTCTCTGCGCTTTTCTGGTCTTTGCCGTCATGGTGGCGGCCGGTCCTGCGTGGTCTCTGTGCGGTGACCCGACCGGCGACGGCTACGTGCGCGCCACCGACGCACTGGCGGCTCTCACATTGGCCGTGACCGGCGGGTACGACGGCCGCGCGGACGTGGCCGCCGCCGACGGCCGCGTCACCGCAACCGACGCGCTGAAGATCCTCTACGGCGCAGTGCGCGGCGTGATCCCCGAGTGCGCACTCGCCGAGCAACGCGCGTTCGTCACTCTGGCGGCGTGCGATTTCATCACCGGCGGCCTTGCCAGCGTCGATCTCGCGTCGCGCAGCGTGATCCGCTGGCGCGCCGGCGGCTTGGCGGCCGATTCGGTCATCCGCCGGGCGGCCGGGCGGTTGTTCGCCATCGGCCGCTTTGGCGCCGACACGATCGCCGAGATCGATCCGCAGACGCTCGACACGATCTGGGAATGCAGCGTCGGCCCTGGAACGAACCCCCACGACTTCGTGCTGGTCGCACCCGACAAAGCCTACGTCAGCCGCTACGACTCGGCGCTGCTGGCCGTCGTCGACCCCTCGGTCGGCCCCTCGTGCAGTGGATTCCTGCGCGCCACGGTGGACCTGTCTTCGCTGGCCGACGCCGACGGCTTTCCCGAAATGGACCAAATGGCGCTCGTCGGGTCGCGGCTGTTCGTCGCCCTGCAGCGCCTCGATCGCAATGACTTCTTTCGCCCCGCCGCAAACGGCGCGCTCGCCGTCGTCGACACGACGACCGACGAGCTCGCCGGGGTCGTCGAGCTGGCGATCGACAACCCGTTCGCGGAAACGAAAGGACTGACCGTCGATCCGGACACCGGCATGCTCTACGCCGGTGGTCCCGGGCGGTTGTTTACGGACCTCGGCGACGGCGGAATCGAAGTCGTCGATCCCCAAACGATGGCCTCAAGAGGCGTGATCGTGAGCGGGTCGGATCTCGGCGGCGACCTGGTCGACTTCGCCCTGGCCGGCTCGGGTCGTGTGCTGGCGATCGTGACCGACGCTGCATTCGCCGCGTCGGTCGTCGACGTCGATCTCGCCACACGCTCGGTCACGCGCGTGCTCATGCACAGCGATACGCTGATCGCGGACGTCGAACTCAGCGAGCGCGGAGAGCTGTGGGTGTCCGACCGCAACTGTTCGCGGCCGGGACTGCGCGCCTTCTCGATCGCCGATGGCTCGGAGCTGACCTCCGATCCCATCTACCCCGGCCTGACGCCGTTCAGCTTACTACTCGGCGACTGAAGAGGGCCCCGGCCGAAGTCGCGCAGGGACCGCGGGCTGGCAATCGTAACGCTCGCGCGATATGCGCACGCATAAGCTCATTCGCCGACGGGAGGTTCGAGCAATGGCAATGTTTACGTACGAGATTCGGGATTCGATCGCTTGGGTACGCTTCGACTCGGGCGCCATGAACACGCTCTCGCGGGCAGCCATCGCCGAGCTTGGAGCGTTGCGCCGCGAGATCGCGGACGTTCACGCGAAGACTCCGATCGAGGGCGTCGTTCTGCAGGGCAACAAGTACGGCCTAGGTGCCGGTGCCAACATCGGGGAATTGATGGCGGCCACGCGCGCCGACCTCGAAGCCTTGATCGACGAAGGGCACGAGGTCCTGCTCGCGATCGAAGAAGGCGATATCCCCTGGCTGGCCGTCGTCGACGGCTACGCGCTCGGAGGAATCTACGAACTCGCCCTGGCATGCCATGGAATCATCGCCACGGAACGCTCGACGGTCGGCTTCCCGGAGATCCGGCTGAACATCTTCCCCGGGCTCGGCGGCACCCAGCGCATGCCGCGGCGAAGCGGCCTCGTCAACGCCACCGACCCCATGGGCGGCGATGCAGGGTTCACGGCCGTGCTTCAGGGGAAGAACTTTCGTGCAGCGAAGGCGGCCGAGATCCGCATGATCGATGCCGTCGTGCCCGATGGCGCCGACACCGAAGCGTTCGCCGCCGACTTCCTGCGCAAGACCTTGCCGACGATCGACCGCACGCCCCCTCCGGACCTGGCCAATGCGGAATCGTTCCGGCCGATGATCCTTCCGATGATCGAGAAGGCGACCATGGGCCGGCCCAACCCGAGAGCGCCCTACGTCGCTCTCGACGTAATGATCAAGGGCGCCGGGCTACCGCTGCGCGACGCACTCAAGGTAGAGCGCGATGCGTTCATCGACGTGGCAACCTCCTCGGAAGCGAAGGCCGGCATGCGCTTCTTCTTTACCCACCAGAAAGTACAGAAGCCGCCCAAGGAGCTCGCGGGCAAGGCTCGGGCGCTTTCGAAGATCGGTGTAGACGGCATCGACGGCTACATGGGCAACGCCATCGGCTGGCTTGCGCTCGAAGCGGGCTATGAGGTCGTCGGCCACGTCCCACTCGAGAAGTTCGCGGCATCGGTCCCCGACAAGCTGCGGGCCAAGTACCAGCGCCTCGTAAAGCGCGGCAAGCTCAGCGAAGAGGAGGTCGAGCGCCGGGTGGCGAGCGTGCGCGTGGTCGCCAACGACCCCTCCTCGCTCGCCGACTGCGATCTCGTCATCGAAGCACGGATGGAAAACCGTGAGATCAAGAGCGAGTTCTTCCGCACTCTCGGCGGCGTGATCAAGAAAGACGCGATCGTCGCGTCGAACTCGAGCTCGATGGGACCGGGGATTCTGGCTCCCAGTTTCGCCGAAGGCGGCGGGGACCCGGCAAACTTCGTCAACCTGCACTTCTTCAGTCCGGCCGAGCATCCAATGATGCAGCTCGTCGAGGTCGTCCGCGGCGCGCAGACCAGCGACGAGGCCGTCGCCACCGCGCACGCATTCGTGCGCAAGATCAACAAGACGCCGCTGCTGCTAAGGGACGGCTCCCCCGGCTTCCTCGTCAACGCGGGTCTGGCCTCCTACTTCGAGGCCGCCGAAGAATTGTTCCTCGAAGGCACTCCAATCGATACGATCGACGCGGCGATCCGCAAGTTCGTTTTGCCGATGGGGCCCTTCGAGCTCGGCGATCAAGCCGGCCTCGACATCGCCGCCGGCATGTACGACACGATCGCCGCGGAAAAGCCGCCCGCACGAGAGCCTCTCGTGTGGAAAATGCGCGAGCTCGGTCGCTTCGGCATCAAGTCGGGCGGAGGCTACTACGACTACGAGGACGGTCGCAAGAAAGGTCCTTGGCCCGGCCTGGCCGAACTCGCGCCCGATCGCGGTGATCGCGTAGCGAGCGACGAGGAAATCGTCGAACGCTGCGTGCGCGCGCTCTACCGGACGGCGCGCGACTTGTGCGATCGCGGGATCGTCGCCTCCGAGGAGGAAGCCGACCTCGCCTTCGTCTTCGGCATCGGGTTTGCGATGTACCTGGGCGGACCGATCTTCTATGCCAAGCAGCAAGGCTGGGAGTGAGGTCACCGGGGGACCGCCGGCGGAAGGGAAACGAACGACGGGGGCAGCAACGGACGGCATGACCCGGCGCCTTTGGCGCCTGGCTTGGCTGCTGGCACTCGTCACGCTGTGCTCGTGGCCCGGCCGCCTCGATCTTCTCGACCCCGACGAGGGGCGCCACGCCGAAATCGCTCGCGAAATGCTCGCCGAGCATTCTTTCGTCGTGCCGCGCCTTCAAGGACAGCCCTACTACCACAAGCCCGTCGCGTTCCACTGGTTGGCGGCCGGTTCGATCGCGTTGCTGGGCCGCAGCAGCGTCGCGCCGCGCCTGCCCTCGATCCTGGCTGCGTTCGTCGTGCTCGCCATGACCGGGTGGTGGGCGGCGACCGCCTATTCTTCCCGCGCAGCGGCGCTTGCCGTGGCGGGACTGGCAACGACGCCGCTGTTCGTCGCCATCGGCCGGCTGGCGACCGTCGATATGCTCTTCACCGCAGCTCTGACGGCTGCACTCGCGTGGCTCGGAGTTTGGTACCTGCGCCCCCCGGCGCAGCGGCCCTCGGTGTTTCCGTTCTATTTTTTCGTGGGGCTCGGCACGCTCGTCAAAGGACCTGCCGCGATTGCGATCTGCGCGATCGTGGCCCTCACGATCGTGGTTCACTCGCGCAGTTGGGCCACCTTCCGCGCGCTGTGTCCCATCCGGGGGGGACTCATCGTGCTGGCAGTCGCCACTCCTTGGTACGTGGCTGCCTACCGCACCGACCCCGAGTACATCACGACGTTCCTGCTGCGCCACAACATCGCCCGCTACGCTGGCGGCGGTCACATCGGCCACCAGCAGGGTTGGCTCTATTATCCGGCCGTTCTCCCCTTGGCCCTGCTGCCCTGGACCCCGGTGATCGCTGCAGCCGCCGCGCGCCGCCTTACGCGGGGCGTGCGCACGCCGTCCGATCTGTATGCCGCGTGGTGGGCGTCGGCCGTGTTTCTGTTTTTTCTACCGGCCAGCACGCGGCTGGTGACGTACATGCTGCCCGCCTTTCCGCCCTTGATTTGCCTTGCGGCGCGCGTCGCGGAGGATCCGGCCTGGCGCCTTCGAGCAGCGGGCGGCCGAGTGCTCCGGCGCCTGGCCGCCTACTGGTGTCTGCTCGTGGCGGTCCTCGCCGTTGCTGCGGCCGGCTTGGCGGCGTGGCGGTCTCCGGCGTCCCTGCTCAACGGTTGGACCGTCTTGGCCGCCTTGCTGGTCGCTGCCTGGTGGTGGCGCAGCCACGGGATCGCCTCCGGCGGCATGCTGCTTGCGGCCACGGCCGCTGCCAGCGTGGCTGCCTTGCTCGTGGCCTACAGCATCGGCGCAGACCTCCTCGACACTTTCAAGAGTACGCGCCCGGCGGCCGCGATCGTCGCCCGACAGCTTCCTGCGGGGGCCGATCTAGCGAGCTACCGCTGTTTCCAGCACGCCCTGGCATTCTATGCGGGCCGCACGGTGCGCAAGGCGACCACGCCCGAGGGCGCCGTGGCTGGAATCGCCGGGGAAGGCCCGGCGGCGCTTCTCACCAAGCCCAAGCACTTGCCGGCGCTCGGACTCGACCCGCTGCCGGCCGGCATCGAGCGCCGCTGGCAAGGAGGACCCGGCTGCGTCCTGCTGTGGAAGGACGCCGGCAGGTAAGACTGGCGGAGAAGGGAGGGAGTCGAACCCTCCGCCGACCGCTGGGGCCGGCGTCACGGTTTTGAAGACCGGCCGGGCCACCGGGCCCGTTCCTTCTCCACTGGGCGGGCAGCGCGACTGCACTCGAGACGGCACGGCTAGCAAACGCTCCCCCGCCTGGCAAACCCGGGCGTGTTTCTTGAACGAAGCCGGAAGAGGTGATAGCTGAAGGCTCGATCCAAGTCAGGCCACCAATCGATCGAGGGGCAACATGATGAAAAGACTGTGGGGAGTCCTGGTTTTCGTCCTGTGTATGGTCACTGCGGTGGGCACTGCGCATGCCCTGTACAGGACGAGTAAAGTCGGCACGCTGGACATTTCCGGGCGCTTGAGGAGCACGAACCTCGTCCGCCATCCGAGCCTCGACCGACTCGCGTTCATCATGCAGCGCAACGAGCTCAAGCTGCGCTTCGAGTGGAAGTTCCTCAAGCGTGGCAAGGCCTTCGGACGGTGGAAGGTTCCATGGCTCGACCGCGCCGACTTCTTCGCGATCTACCGGGGCATCTACGACAGCGTCTACGACATCACGCCGGGGATGGTCGAGCGCAAGGACATGCAAGGGGACCCGATCACCCCGTTCGAGGCCAGCCTCGAGAGCCTCTCGCCCAACCGGCGCAACGAATTCAAGTTCTACAACCAGGTTCGGGAAGCCTACGTCGATCTGTATTTCAAGAAGCTCCCGCTGACGCTCCGCATCGGCAAGCAGCAGGTCGTCTGGGGCGAGTCCGACGGCTTCCGCATGCTCGACCGCGCAAACACCCTCGACCTGAGCTGGCACTTCTTCCAGGAACTGCCGCCGCCGGGCTTCGGGTTCGACGAGCTGCGAATTCCGTTCTTCATGATCAAGGGTCTGTGGGACTTCAAGCAACTCGGCCCGCTCTCCCAGCCGTTCCTCGAGTTCTACTGGAACCCGGGCGACTGGGTTCCCGGAAAGATCGGCTTCATGCCGCGGCCGTGGGGCGTCCGCCTGCTCAACCCGATCAAGAACACTGCCGGCACGGGCGTGCTGCAGTCCCAGGTGTTCTGCGCCGACGCAGAGGGCGGGAACTGCGCCAGCCTGATGGACGGAACGAGCTTGTTCCGCCAGGGCAACTACCGCAAGAACCCGCTCGAGAACAGCCAGTTCGGCGTCCGTTTCCACTTCATCGCCCCCGGCGGTGTCGAAATGACGCTCAACTACCTCTACCAGCGCTGGAGCACGGACGGCTCGCCGACGGCGATCGTACGGGGCCTGCCGGCCAACGGCACCACCCACGTCGACGACGCCTCGCCGCTTCCGGGCCTGCAGCCGGCCGACCTGCCCAACGACGAATACTGCCGCGGCCTGGCACGGCCCCCGGGAAGCCGGCAGGCACCTTGGGGGCAGAACACGCTGTGCCTGCAGTACTTCGCTCCATACATCCACACGATCGGCTTCTCGCTCAACTGGTTCGAGGCCGACTACACGCAAACCGTGTGGCGCATGGAGACGATCATCGACTTCGATCTGCCGTTCTACGACGGGGACAAGCAAACCGCCCTGTTCGGGCGCGCTCCCAACAGTGCTCCGCTGGTCCCTGGAATCTCGCGCAAAAACATGTGGAAGGGCATGCTGGCGTTCGACCGCCCGACGTGGATCCGCTGGCTCAACAAACAGTCGACGTTCTTCGTCACCGGGCAGTTCTTCTGGCACTACCTGATCAACCACGAACGCCGGCGCTGTTCGATCAACGATCAACCCAAGTGGTTGCCCGACGGCAGCCCGAATCCGAACTTCATCGGGTTCAGCGCCGATGAGAACTGCGGTAGCGACACGGAACTCCTTCTTCCCGGCGAGCAAGTTGGACTGGTCGGGCCGCTCGATCTTCCCAAGCTCGACAAGCCGACCGACGCGAAGAACCGGCCGCGGCTGCGCGACACGATCCATCAGTGGGAGCTGCTCGGCACCCTGGCGGTCCTGGGCTTCTATCGCGGCGGTTCGTTGGTCCCGGCGCTGATCTACCTGATCGACCCGGTGAACAGCTTCAGCCAAGAACTCGCGTTTGGAGTCGACTGGTTCATCCGGCCCGACATTGCGGTGAACTTCACGACGCGCTTGATCTGGGCCGGAGCGCCATGGGACGCCTATGCAGGACACAAGGGGATCGACGATCCCAACCGCGGCCAGATCTTCGACCCGTGGTTCCTCGGCGGTGGCAGCCGTGGTCGGAGTGAGTCGGGCGTCATGTTCACCTGGCAGTTCTGAGCGAACTCTGCGCGCAGTGCGTCCGTGACGAAAAAGGCCCGGCCGACTCCGGCTGGGCCTTTTTTCGTCGCCCCGCAAGGGGGCCTCACCCCCGATTGGGGCGGCGCTGCAGTGCCCCGTACAGCTCAATCGCCCTTCGATTTTTTCCCTGTCGAGTCACCGGTGAACTTGCAGCAGATGGCCATCGCCCTGGTGCGTTCTTCCACCGGACAGTCGGTGCCACCCGTTTGCATGCACGTGTAGAAAGCGCCGAGCGTCGACTGCGGGTGGTCGGCGAGCGTCTGAATGATCGCCATGGCCGACGTCTGACAACTTCCGTCGGCTTCGGGACGAACCTCGGGGTAACAGGCTCCTCCGGTGAGAAACTCATCCGGAGCGCACTTGACGCGCGAGGCGTTGAGCGGATTGCGCCCCTCGCCCGACGCCGTCGGCGCCACGACCTTGCGGCAATGAAGCCCCCCCGCCCGCGCCGCGTTCGGGCCGATCGCGGCCAGGGTCAGCAGCATCGATGTCGCAGCCAACAAAGCAACCGTCTTTTTGCTTTCCATGTCTTTGCGCTTTCTCCTTGTCGTTTGATGAAAACTAGGTGATCGCCATTTTCCCGGTCGATCCGGCCGGCGTCAATGCTCCTTGGACGATCGCGAAGTCCAATGCTTCAGCTCGTCGCGCCATGGGCCCAACGGCAAGAGGAGGGGCCTGCTCGCACCATTTGTAAACGCAGCGCGTCATTCTTCCCGCACCGCCCGAGACGATCGATCGAGCGCACAGACGCAGTGCGGCATCCCTCTTTGCCTCTGCTTTAGAAAAGAATTTCCCTTGACAGTATTGCCCGCGTGCAACTAGTCTCGCACGTGAGATTTTCCGTGCGCGCGGTGGAGTTTACGCCGCCGCCGATCCGTCGAATCGGATTCACAGGGAGGAAGAGATGAGAAGGTCCGTCACCCTCGCACTCGCGATGTCGCTTACCCTGGCAGCGCTTCATGCAAGCCCGGCCGAGGCGCTCAACAAGGTCGACCTGAAGTGCCGGTCGTCGATCGCCAAAGCCTACAGCAAGGCCGTCACCACGGCCG
>CAZQYE010000058.1:6139-10359 GCA_964597375.1 uncultured Myxococcales bacterium | reverse complement strand
ACGATCGTCCATGCACCGCCGACTCAAGACCGGTCCGCACTGAAGGTCAAGGAGGCCGCCCCGCTTTCGCCCAAGCGGGGCGGCCCGGCGAGGCCGCGAAGAATGTGGCGCCGCCCGTGGCGCTCAGTGCTCGTAGCGCAGTTCGAAGTGCTCGTGCGTGCCCTGCGCCTTTCGTTCTTCGAAGTTGAACTCCTTGAAGAACGGGCTGTTTTCGTTATGGCAGTGCTCGCACTGCTCTTTTTGCGGCTTGTTGATGAAGCCGTACTTGGCCAGCTCGGCGCTCTTGAAGTGTTTGTTCTTCGTCGAATGCCGGTCGTCGCGCAGGAAATCGCCACCGGGGCCGTGACACATCTCACAACCGACGCCCCGCATTCTTTCGTTTACCTCCTCGGCGCTCTTGTCGCCGTCGGGGCTGGCACCGGAACCATAGCCCCCCGGTTTCTTGTATCCGGTCACGTGGCAGCCGAGGCACTTCTCATCCGTGGTGTAGTCCTTGTCCGGATCGAGACCCGCCTTCTGCTTGGCCTCGGCCCGTTCTCCGGGCTTGAGCAGCTCGAAGGCGTTCGCCATCCTCGTTTCCTGCCACGACTTGTATTGCTTGATGTGGCACTTTTTGCATGTCTTGGCCCCCACGTAGGCAGGCTCAGCCCACGACGCCGTCGCAACGGCTAACGTAACCGCAGCGGCGATCCCCGCCCACAGCGCATACCTCAATTTCGCACTCATCGACTTTCTCCTTCTGCAGTTTCCTGATTGAGAAAGGCAATCAGGTCGGCCATCTCCGATCCTTCGAAGTGTGGCCACGGGATTCCACGCGCCGTCATTTCCGCGAGCATGGTCGGGCCGAAGCACCACATCGCTTGTGCCATGAAGATCGGAGACGCCTTTCCTTGCAATGGATTGAGACGCGGCCCCACATTGCCTCCCCAGTCGTCGATCGCGTGACACGACACGCACTGTTTCTTGAAGAACACCTTCCAGCCGTTCTTCGGGTCGCCTTCGGCCAGGAAATACCGGCGTGTCAGCAGATAGACGATGATGTCGGCCATCTCCTGCGCCTCGAGCGGCTGCACTTTCTCTCCCCGCCGGCGGATCTCGGCGAGCATCCCCGGAGCGTGGTTCCACATCTGCGAGGCGATGCCCGAAAGCGTGCTTGGAAGATCGATCTTCTGCAGGTCGGGTCCCACTCCCTCCTCGCTGCCGAGGCGATGGCAGGAGGCGCAGCCGCGGGTCTCGAACAAGCGTTTGCCGCGAATCGAAGATCCCGGCGCCAGGTACTCCTTTCCTTCTCCAGCCGCACGTGAGCGGATGTAGGCGACGATGTTGTTCAGGTCGCCGCCCGAAAACTGCGGCCACGCGATGTCCATTTGCGCCATCGTCTCGCCCATCTGCGAAGCGTGCGACCACATCTTCTGCGCCCATACGACGGGGTTCACAAAACGCGCCCACTTCGCCAGATCGGGCCCGACCGTACCGCCCTGCTCGTCGATGGCATGACAGTTGTCACAGCCGTGCCGTTCCAAAACGCGCTTGCCTTCGATCGGGTCTCCGGGTTCATCGGCGTAGCGAATGAACAGCAGGAAGGCGAAGAGATGGCTCATCTCTTCCGGCGAGATCGGTGTCAGCTCGATGCCCCCCTCCTCCATGCGTTCCCACATGCGCGGAACGTGGTTCCACATGATGCCGGCCAACTGTCCGGCGCCCACGTGCCCGAGGGTCCGCGTGCGACCGAGATCGGGACCGACGCCGTTGCCCTGGCCCCACACGGCGTGGCAGCGGATGCAGTTCTTCTCTCGAAACAGCCTCCAGCCGGTTTCGACATCGCCGCTGAACGTCTTGTCCTGGGCCTCCTTGGCGGCTCGCTCGAGTGCCGCCCGGTCCGCCGGACCGCACGGCGAGGTCGGCGGTTGCGCGACGGCAACCGTCGTCGTGCCTGCGAGAGCGACCGCAACTGCAATGATTCCCGGCGATTTCACGACGCTTCTCCTGTGGCCTCCCGCGCCCAGGCGGGCACCGCCCCGACGTCCGCTTCCGGCACGGGATCGGGACTGTACGCTTCGACTCGCTCGACCATCTCATCCATCGCGTGCATGCGGCCTTCCTGGATTTCCCAGATCGACACGATCGGGAAGAAGCGCGTGAAGAGCACGTACAGCAGGATGAAAAACGAGAAACACCCGATGAGGATCGACCACTCGACCCAGGTCGGATGGTAAATCCCGCGGTCGATCGGAAGGCGCGGGTTCGACACGGTCGGTACGACGATGACGAAACGCTCGAGCCACATGCCAATCGTCACGAAGATCGAAGCCACGACGGTGCCGGCTACGTTTCGCGTTCGGTGGCGGCAAAGAATGGCAAACGGGATGACGAAACAGCACGTGAACATCGCCCAGAACTGCGGCGAATAGCGGCCGTCGATCTTCGACCACCATACGCGCATGTGGACGGGCTCGGCGCCGTACCAAGTCGTCAGGTACTCGGCGAACGTAAAGTAGAACCACAACAGGGTCATCACCAGCAGCAGCAGTCCCAGGTAGTTGAAGTGGATCTGCTTGAGGTAACTCTCGAGGTGATAGGCCCAGCGGATGATCGCCATCGCGATGATCAAGGCGGCAATTCCGCTGAAAATCGCCCCGACCACGAAGTACGGTCCGAAAATCGCCGTGTGCCACATCGGCTGCACGGTCATCGCAAATACGAACGAAACGACCGTGTGGACGGACACGGCAATCGGAATCACGAGCACCATCAGCACGCCGATTGCCCGCTCGAGAACTCGGTACTGCCGCTCGGTTCCCTGCCAGCCGAGCGCGAGCAGGCGGTAAAGCCACCGGCGCTTCGTGGTCTGATCGCGAAGAATCGCAATGTCGGGAATGAGCGGCAGGTAAAGGTAGATGCTGCTGCACGTCAGGTACACGGTGATCGAGCACACGTCCCAGAGCAGCGGCGACTGCAACCGCCCGTGCTTGATCACATACAAAACGCGGTCGGGGCGGCCGAGGTCGAAGATCACGTTGCACACGCCGAACAGGATCACCATCACCGTGATCACCTCGGCGGACCGCGTGATTGCGCGCCGCCACTCGGCTCGGGCCAGTCGCAAGATCGCCGAGATCAGGGTGCCGGCGTGGCTGATGCCGATGAAGAAGACGAAGTTGATGATGTAGATCCCCCAGTAGACCGGCCGGTTCATTCCGGTCACGCCGAGTCCGTTGCGAAGCTGGTAGGTGTAGGCTGTCGCCCCCAGGGCGATCCCCATCAGCAGCAGCCCCACGACGATCCAGAAACGAGGATTCGACTCGACGATCGGGCGCACCAGCGCCCAGTCCTGACCGAGCGGGTCGTTGGGTTTGGGCATGGGCTTGGACGTGGAACTCACCGCCGGCCTCCTTGTCGCAGGTAATAGACCTTGGGTTCGGTGCCGAGGTCTTCCATCAAGCGAAACGCCCGCTTCGACCGGGCCAGCTCCGACACTTCGCTATCGGGGTCCTCGAGATCGCCGAACACCATCGCGTTCGTCGGGCATGCCTCGACGCAGGCGGGAACGTACTCGCCCGGCAGCAGGTTGCGCCCGGCCGCGCGTGCCGCATCGCGGGCTTTCATCAGACGGTGGTGGCAGAACGTGCATTTTTCGACGACACCCTTGTAGCGCAGCGATACATCGGGGTTCGCTCCTTCGAGGTAGGTGTCGGGACGCGCCGGCGCGAACCAGTTGAACTGGCGCACCGTATACGGACAGGCGTTCGTGCAGTAGCGGCAGCCGATGCAGCGTGGATAGACCTGGCCGACGATTCCCTCGCTCTCGCTGTAGAACGTGGCACCGACGGGGCACACCTTGATGCACGGCGGATGGTCGCAGTGCTGGCACAGCATCGGCAGCAACGTCACGGTTGCATGCGGGTACTCGTCTTCGTAGACGGGCATCATGTCGATCCAGCGAATCGAACGGTCCTGTGCAGCCAGCGCCGGATTCGACGGCGGCACGTTGTTCTCCTGGTGGCAGGCGGTGATACAGCCTTGACACGCGGTGCAGCGGGCAAGATCGATCACCATTCCCCATCGGGCCATGCTCTCGGTTCCTCCTAGGCTTTCGTTCGCACGCGGACGACGGCCGGTTGCCGGCGCAGCGTGGCTCGCTGCGCGCCGGCCTCGACGCGGACGAGCCGGAGCGGATTCGCTCCGATCCCGGCAGCGTACCGCCCGCCCTGACCGCGTCC
>CAZQYE010000058.1:0-6129 GCA_964597375.1 uncultured Myxococcales bacterium | reverse complement strand
ATGCACCGCCACGACGTCGGGACGAACGCCCGGCGACACGATCACGCGGACGGACACCGACCCGTAGTCGTTTTCGATCGTCGCCGCGTCTCCATGGGCCACCCCCAACCGCTCGGCGGTTTCCGGATTGAGCTCGGCCGTCGTCACCCACCCGCGCTGGGCGAACGGCGAACTGAGATCCTGCAAGTACGGCAGCGACCCGGCGGCGCGCGCAGCCAACGTCGGTTCGGAATGGATGTAGAGCAGCAGCTCGTTTTCGGCTGGCTCCTCGGGTCGGCTGAGGATCTCGGCCGTGGCCACGCTTCTGAGCGGCGCGACGTTGATGCGCCTTTCCTCGCGCGCGACCACGCGGGCCCATTCGCCGTGGTAGTAGGCAGGGTCCCACCAGCCACCGAGCTCTTCCATCTGCTTTTCGAGTTGCGATGCGGATCGGTAGGACGGACTGCGCCAGCCGCTGCGCTCCATGAGCTGGACCCAGACCGAACGGTCCTCGTCGGAGAACGTGTCTCCGGTCTGCGATTCGGCAAGCGCACGGACCATCTCGCGAACGACCGCGTCGTAGTTCGCCCACGGAAAGTGCCGGGCAACCGCCTCACCGCTTCGCTTCGCCAATGCGAGCACTACCTCGGCGGTGTGCCGAGCATCGGCGCGCGCGGGCGCCGCAGCCGGACTCAACGACACGACCGGATGTGCGCTCCCGTCCACGACGGTCGCGTCCGAGCGGCGTTCGATCCAAAGACGATCGGGCAGCACGACGTCCGCGGCGTCGACCGTGTCCGTCATCACCGGCGACGTCGACACGACCAAGGGAATCTTCCGCAGTGCTTCACGAACCTTGCCACCCGCAACCGACGTGAACACCGGGTCCGCTTCGTGCACGAGGCACACGTCGATCTGCGGCTTTTTGTCCGCCAACACCCAGTCGGCCAGCTCTTCGACAGTCGGCGACGGTTCGCCAAGCGTTCCTTCCTCGCCGCCGAGTCGCTCGAGCGGAGCAAACGGTGATTCGCGAGCGAGCAGGACGCCGCCCGGTGTGTCGATCGATCCGGCGATCGCATTGAGGACGTGTGCCGCGGCGGCATCGAACACCGAGAAACGCGACTCACCGTCGAGCGGGCCGACGGCCAGCGGTCGCTCTGCGCGCCCGAAGGTCCGCGCGGTGCGGATGAGCTGATCCCACCGTACTCCGGTCAGCTCCGAGACCCTCTCGGGAGAAAACTCGCGCAAGATCCACGAACGGATCCCGCCGTGCACTCCACCAGCAAGGTCCTCGCCGTCGAAATAGCCGTTGACGTGGTGCCTGAGGAAGTCCGTCCGCTCGTAGCCTTCCTTGATCATCATGTGGGCGATCCCGAGCGCCAAGATGCCGGCCGTCGAGGGCCGAACCGGGAGCCAAGTGTCGGCCTTGGCACCGGTCACGCCTAGTCGCGGCCCGGCGTGGATGAACGTCCCGCCGCGGGATCGCATCTCGGCGAAGCCGCGATGCAGGACCATGGAATTCGCGGGAGATTCCAAGAGCGCGCTGTCGAGCGACAGCAGGGTCGTCGCGTTCGCGAGGTCGTACACCAGCTGGCCGTCGCGGCCGTGCATCCGGCGCAGCACCTCCGAAGCGGCGCGCTGGCCGGCCGGCTTCATGTCGACGACCCAACGCGAGCGGGCCGCCCGCGCCAAGCGTCCTAAGAGTTGCGCGGTGAGCGTCGCTCCATCTCCCCGGATGACCGCGATCCTTCCGCTTCCCTGCTCGATCGCTGCCGCGAGTTTTTGGCCGACGCGTCCGAGAGCCTCGTCCCAGGCAATCGGCGCCCAGCCACCGAGCACGCTGCGGTCCCGGACCATCGGTCCGGCCAGACGGTCGGGGTCGTAGTAGAGCTGCAGGCCGGCCGCCCCGCGCGCGCACAGGCCGCCGCGGTTGACCGGATGGAGAGGGTTCCCGGTAACGGTCACCGGCTTGCCGTTGATCAGGCGAACGCTCAGGCCGCAGCCCGATCCACACAGCTGGCAGATCGAGCGCGCCCAGCTTTCTTCACGCACGAGGACGACGGGAGCCGGGGCCGCCGCTTTGACCCTGCGCAGCAGCGGACTAGCGCCGATCGCCAGAGCTCCGCTTCCAATTCCGAGGAGAAACTGCCTGCGCTTGAGCATCGTCTTCTACCTGTGACAGTGAATGCAGTCGGTGGTGGCCCCACGCTCGACGTGGCAGCCGAGACACCAGTTCATCGTCTGGTTCACCAGCGGTCGCTCGGGCGGCGCGGTGAGCGACGCGATGTCGCCATGGCAGCCACCGCAGGTCAGACCTGCGACCCGGACATGGCGGCGGTGGGAATAGAAGACGTGCGGAGCGACGTCGTACACACGTTGCCACGGAACGTTTTCGCCGCGTTCGGCGTAATCCAGCAGAATCTTGATGTTTGGATCTTGCGACTCGTCGTCCTCGTGGCAGTCCATACATACCTCGGTAGCCGGCAGCCCCGAGTACTCTTCGTCGCGAAAGTGTTGGTGGCAGTCGCCGCACTCCACCCCGTTCTCAATGTGCTTGTTGTGATTGAAGCGCAGAGGCTGAACGATGCGCTGCATGCAACCAGCAAACGAGAACAAGATGATGGCGGCGGCACAGGAAGTACGAAGCAGGTGTGCGCCCATCAAATCCCCCTTTCCAGGATTTTCTCGAACCTCGTGATCGAAACTTCGGAAGTCCCTTGGACCGCGGCTCGAGGTCGATACCGGTAAGCGACCTCGACCTCGAATACGATGTCGTCTTGGGGTGACGCATCGAACACGAAGATTTCGCGCCGTGTCTCCCCCGCACGGATACGGTTGTCGCGCAGTACGCTCTTGCTGAGCAGTTTGATCTCCCAGTCCTCGGTGAGCACTCGGTGGTCGTCGCCGAGAAGTACCCGTTTGTAGACTGTCTCGCGCGAGAAAATCTTGCGCCCACGCTGGCGAGCCGTAACCGTGAGCACGAGCATGCGGCTCGGAAGACCCGTCGGGACCGAGTGGCCGGCGCCGACGTTCTCGACGGCGACGACCACGCGCACGCGGTCTCCATCCCGCGAGACCTCTTCAATCCGCGCATCGATCGCTTTCTTGATCTGTGCCTTGGAGTGACCGCCTTGCAGGTCGTGGTCGTTGAACACTCGGCCGCCGGTCTTAGTAGGCTGTGCGCGCTCGAGGCGCGGCATGTGACAGTCCTGACACTGCTTGCCGATTTCGGCGTATTTGCTGGCGCGCCACTCGGCGTACGTCGCAAAAACGACGGTCCCGTCCTCGGTGGTGTAGTCATGGCAGACGGCGCAGATCTCCGAGCGTGAGAAATAGTCGCGCTTGGCCACCGAGTGCTGGGGCGGCTCGGGAATATCGAGCGGGCCGTGCAACTTGGAATGATCGATTCTCGCCCGAAGCGTACCGTGCGGCCCTTCCTCGATCCCATCGATCGAGTGACAGTAATCACAGGTCACGCCTTCGAGCGTGAGGTCCTGCTTGCCAAGGAAGTCTCCGGTCTCGACCGCCGTCGGACTGTGACAGCGCAGGCAGCGCTCGGCCGCTTTGCCTTCCGAGTAGTAGTAGGCCTCGAGCAGCGCCTGCCGGAACACGCGGTCCGTGTAGGCAAGCGCGTGCATGCTATGCGCCCATTTGAACAGGATGTCTTCGTGACACGAGCCGCAAATGCGCGCCGACTGGTACCGGTCGGGCTTCACCTCGACATCCGAGGGGCGCAGGGGCCGGAGTCGGGCAGTGGGCGCAAGCCCGACTCCGGTCTCCGGCTCCGCCGGCCAGGAACGGACGGGAGCCTGTGGCTCTCTGCGCTCGGCCACGCGCACCGGTTCGGCACGCCGAGCCTCAGCCGAAACCTCAGCGGACCCGGAAGCACTCGCCTGGCGGGAGGAGTCGGGGGTACCCGGCGGCTCTGCGCACGACGCGATCGCCCAGATGGGGCAGCACGCGACCAGAAGCCCTCCGATTGTCATTCCGAGCCGACCGCGCATGCCCGGTTTTTCGCAAGACCGATGCCAAAGCCGCCGCCGCGGCAAGTGCGTGGTTTTTCGGACCTTGCTCTCTTGCGCCGCTGGTATGGGTCGTGATAACTGACAAGATGTCAGTCACGTTGGCAGTCGCCCCCGCCAGCCGAGTCATGGCGAGACGGTGACCGCGCGGCGGGCCGCATACGCGCCCGCCGTAGCAGGGGGACCGCATGGAGCCTAGGGATCGGCAACAGGCTGCCTCGAGTCCTGCGCTTTCCAGTCAGCCCGAAGCGGGTCGAGGGAGCAGCTCGCGCAGTCGCATTTTGCGAGCAGCCACCGGACTCAGCCTCAAACTCGGAATCGCCAGCGCCGTCGTCGTCTCTCTGGTCATCGGCACAGGTGCCTTCTTCGCCTACCGCGGGGAGAAGCAGCAGCTTCTTGCCGGCATGACCCGCGCCGCCTCCGCCCAGGGGCGCCTCGTTCTGACGGGTCTCAAGGCGGCAATGCTCGACAACAACCGCACCCTGCTGCTCGACCTGATCGAGGAATACGGTCGCAGCGAGGGCGTCGAAAGAATCTACATCGTCGACGCCACGGGCGGCGTGGCGCTGACCACCGAGCCTTCGTGGATCGGTCGCTCGCTCGAGCTGCCCAGCGACGTATGCCCGACGTGCCCGCTACCGCCCGGCGCTCCACTGACGCGAACGAGCATCACCGAGGAAGGCGGCGTTTCGATCATGCGGAGCATGATGCTCATTCGCAACGAGAACAGGTGTCATCGCTGCCACCCGGCCGAACAGGCCGTCCTCGGTGGACTCGGTGTCGACTTCTCGATGGCCGCCATCGACGAGGCGCGCGCAGCCATCGTCTCGCGAACGCTACGCTGGGGAACCGCCGTCTGCATTCTCGTACTGCTTGCCGTCGGCGCCGTGGTGCAGCTCGGGGCGCTACGCAGACTGCGCAGGCTGAGAGACGCCGCGCGGGCGTTGCCCGCCGCAGTAGACACCGAACCGCCGGCCAAACGCCCCGCTGCGGGTGACGAAATCCGCGAGCTCGAACGCACCTTCGAAAACGTCTCCTTCAGCCTCGCTCGCTCGATGGCCGAGGTCGACCACCAGCGCCAGTTTCTGATCGACTTGATCGACCGAGTGGATGACGGGGTCGCCGTGTTCGATACCTCGCTCGACGTGGTCGCTGCGAACAAGTCCTACTTGGAGCGGGTCGCGCGCGCCGGCGACGTGCCGGCGCTGAGCTGCGCCGACGGCCCGGCCTGCCTGCTGCACGAAAACGGCATTACCGAGTGTCCGACGCGACGTGCATTCCGCACCGGCACGCTCGAAAAAGGCATGCACAAGCGCACTGCCGATGGCTCGACCGTGAGCTACGAGGTCTTCGCCTCGCCCATCGCCGGCGACGACGGCACCGTGTCGCACGTCGTCGAGGTGTGGCGCGACGTGAGCGAACGTATGGCACTCGAAGCGAACCTCGCCCACTCCGAGCAGCTTGCCACCGTCGGTGTACTCGCCTCGGGATTCTCCCATGAGATCGCAACGCCGCTTGGAACCGTGGCCACCTCGATCCAAGGCATCTTGCGCCGCATCGACGGCAAGGACCGCCTCGATGCCGGCGAGATTGCGGCGCTGCGCAGTCGTCTCGAAGTGGCCGCTGGTGAGGTTTTTCGGTGCCGCAACGTCATGCGATCGTTGCTCGACTTGTCCCGCCGAAGGCGAAGCGTCGCCGAGTCCCTCGACCTGGCCGGGCTGGTTCGCCGCATGCTCGATGTCGTCCGGCCGACCGCCGACGAGCGCGGGGTAACTCTCGAATACCGTCAGGATTGCGCCGAGGAGGTTGTCGTCGTCGGCCACTCCGAGCAGCTCGAGCAGGTCGCGCTCAACCTGTTCGTCAACGCAATCGAGGCCATGCCCGATGGCGGACGTCTGACTGTCGCGCTCACTGCAGCCAACGGTCGCGTGGACTGGAAGGTCGAGGACACTGGCATCGGCGTGCCGGCAGAAGACCAGCCGCACGTGTTCGATCCGTTTTTCTCGAGGAAAAAGGGCGGAACCGGCCTGGGGCTCTACGTCACCAAACAGATTATCGAATCGCACGGCGGCAGGATCGAGGTCGCGCGGTCGAGCCCCTCTGGCACCGTCTTGCACGTGTCCCTGCC
>CAZQYE010000057.1:0-10361 GCA_964597375.1 uncultured Myxococcales bacterium | reverse complement strand
GGCCCGTTCATAGCACAAGCCGGCGGCGCAACGCCAGCCCGGTGGTGCCGAGTGGTTTCGCCGGCGCTTTTGCCGGCCACGGTGGAGTTCTGCGAACGGATCTCGGTCGCAGCTCGTGCGACTCACTCGGGGAAAGCCCTCATGGCGGCGGCGCCCGCCGCTCCGCGCGCCCACAGCCCGGGTGGAGCGGGCCGCAACCGGCGCGGTTCCGCGCAGACACCGTGTCCCTCACAGGAGGCAGGGAACGATGGCTCGGCGCCGCTTGGGATAGTCCGGGAACCGCTCGAGGTACCACCGGTGGTGCTGCCGTGCTCGTGGAATGAGATTCGCTGCCGTCATCAGGGCGAACGACAGGCCGGCCAGGGACCACGAGGCAATCGCCCATCCGACCCAGGTTAAGATCTCTCCTAGGAAATTCGGGCACGAAACCCACTCATAAAGGCCGCCGCGCGGGATCTTGTATCCGGATTCCCCCGGCCCTCGGAGGTTGCGCAGAACACGGTCGGCCCAGCGGTTGATTGCAAATCCGGAGGCGAACACAGCGACCCCGGCGACGCAACGAGGCTCGGTCAACCAGCCGGTCGGGTAGCGGCCGTACTCGGCGATCCAACCGCCGCACAAGTAACAGTTCACGACGTGGAAGGCGATGCTCGAGACGGCGATCGACCACGGCATCCGGCTCCCCGGCTTGACCCTCATGCGAAGCGGATAGACGAAAGCTCGGTCGACGTAGTGACATTGCCACAGTCCCAGGAGAACCAGGGGCACGAGGTCGCCGCGATGCGAGCCGCGGGCGTAAAACCAGAGCATGGCCAAGCTCGCCGGCGCTTCCATGAGGATCCACCCAATCCGTGCGGGTAAGGCGAAGCGACCGCCAGCCGTCGCGTAGCGGCCGTACGGAGCGCGCCACCAGCTCAGCACGGCGAACGAAATCGGAGCCATGGCGAGCATTCCGATGAGAACGGTGTCGTAGGTGAGGTTCCCGCTCATGCTTGGCCTACCGAGGGATGTTCGTTGCGAGCCGGCGCGCCGATTCAGTCGCCGCCGGCTGGATTGCGATCTCCGAGTGCCTCGACCACCGCGCCCAGGTCGGTGACGAGCCGCTCGAAACGGCGGCTTCCGATCCGCCTGCGAAGCTCGGCTTGCGCGTGCTCCCAGTGCTTGCGCGCGCCGAGCACGGTCCTCCGGCCCTTGGCCGTCAGGGCGACGCGGTGGACTCTGCGGTCGCCGGCAGTCCCGGAAACTCGCAGCAGGCCCGCTCGCGCGAGCGGCATCACGGCTCTCGTGGTCGTCGAGGGATCTACCCCAAGGGCCTGGGAAAGCGCCCGCATCGTCATTGCTCCGTCGAGGTGCAACGTCGCCAGCACCGCGAACTGGCTCGAGCTCAGACCGGCCGGCCGCAAAATCCGGTCGTAGAGCCGTGTGATCGACCGCGCCGCCGCGCGCGCCCGGAAGCCGGCGCAGACCGTTGGTTGGGCGACTTTATTCCTGCGTGCTGCGGCCACCACGGATCCGATACGGGCCGATTTCCCAATGCTTAGACTAGCCCCCCGGCGGGCGTGAGCCAAGATGCCGGCGCCCCCGCTTGGCGCCGTCCGTGCATTGAGTAGAGACGCGTGGTAGTCGGCGATTTGCAGGGTGGCAGGCGCTGCCCGCCGTCGGCTCGACCGCCGCCATCGGCCTGGGGCGGACCGCGTTCGGCGGATGGCGGCGTCAGGGAGGTGAAGAGATGGAGCTTGGAAGACTTGGAGTCTGGTCATTCTTGGACGCCCTGCCGGCCGGGGCCGCCGCCGAGTATGCGCGCCGTGTCGAGAGCCTCGGGTATGCCGCGCTGTGGATTCCCGAGGCGGTCGGTCGCGAGGTGCTCTCCTCGGCCGCCTGGCTACTGTCGGCGACCGAGCGCCTGGTGATCGCGACGGGAATTGCGAACATCTATGCGCGCGATCCGATTACGATGGCGGCCGGCCAGAAAACGCTCGCCGAGCAGTCGGGTGGCCGCTTTCTCCTCGGGATCGGGGTTTCCCACAAGCCCCTCGTCGAGGGAGTCCGCGGTCACGATGCGAGCAGGCCCCTTGCGACGATGCGCGGCTATCTCGACCGCATGGCGGCAGCTCCCTACAGCGCCGTGCCTCCGCCCGAAGACCTGCCGATCGTGATCGGTGCTCTGCACCCGCGGATGCTCGAACTGGCGGCCGAGAGAACCAAGGGGGCGCACCCCTACCTGGTCCCGCCCGAACACACGGCGTTTGCCCGCGAAACCATGGGGGCGGGACCGTGGCTTTGCGTCGAGCAGAAAGTCTTGCTCGAGTCCGACCCGCAGAAGGCTCGTTCGGTCGCACGCCAGGCGATCGCCATGTACTTGGGGCTGCCCAACTACAGGCGAAACCTGGAGCGTTTCGGGTTCGGGCCTTCCGACCTCGACGGGGGCGGCAGCGATCGTCTCGTCGACGCGGTGGTGGCTTGGGGCGACGAACGAGCGATCGAAGACCGGATCCGCGCTCACTTCGACGCGGGCGCCGATCACGTGTGTATTCAGCCTCTGCATCCAGAGGGTCTTCCCGTTCCGGATGAGCGCGTCCTCGAGGTCCTTGCGCCTGGGGGCTCGGGAGAAACGGCATGAGCGTTCTGCGCGTTCCGGAGGGCCCGCCGCACCTCGTTCCTCTGTTCGAGATGAGCGTCGACCTCGCGGCGCCGGAGATCATCGGTCCGGTTCCAGAAGGAGTCCGAATGAACCTCTACGTCACCGGTGGCTGGTTTCGGGGTGAGCGCATCTCCGGAAAGGTCCTGCCCGTCGGCGGGGACTGGCTGACGCTGCGTGCGGACGGCGTCGGCCAACTCGACGTTCGGGCGACCGTGGAGACCGACGACGGCGCCCTCGTGTACACCTGGTACTCCGGCCTGCTGTACTTGGGCGAAGAGCAGCGCCGGGCGCTCGAGCGGGGTGAGATGCCCGGGGGACCCTTTCGACTGGTGACGGCACCGATGTATCGGACGGCCGACTCGCGGTATGCGTGGCTGAATCAGGTGATGGCCGTGGGCCGCGGCTGGTCGGACGGATCGACGGTCGAATACCGCGTTTTCGCCGTCGATCCCGCAGGCGACTGACCATGACAGAGGGACGCACGAGAATCTTCTCCGGCGGTCCGATTCTGACGATGCGGCGGGATGTGCCGCGCGCCGAGGCGGTCGCGATCCGGGGAGACCGCATCGTGGCGGTGGGAGAGCTCGGCATGGCAAGGCGATGCACACCCGATGCCGAGCAAGTCGATCTTGCCGGCGCGTGCCTGCTACCGGGGTTCATCGATGCACACCACCACTTGAGTGACGGTGCGTTCTTCTCTGCGGCCGCGGATCTTCGGTGGCCTGCAGTGGACCGGGTAGACAACATCCTCGACACGCTGTCGCGCCTTGCCGAACGCGTGCCGGCGGGGAGATGGCTGCTCGGCCAAGGATACTCGGAGGCGTATCTCGAAGAGCGCCGCGGTCCGACGCTCGAGGAGCTCGACCGCGCCTGTCCCGAGCATCCCGTGCTCTTGATGCAGTACAGCTATCACGAAGCGACCGTGAACTCGCGCGCGTTCGAGCGAGTCGGGCTCGCTCTCGACGCGGCCGATCCTCCCGGCGGAGAAATCGTGCGCGACCGCCGGGGGCGGCCGACCGGCCGCATGATCGAGAACGCCGTGGCACCGTTTTTCGTCAGCGCGATCGCCGAGACGATGGACGCCGGGGAAGAGGAGTACTTCGAGCGTCTCGAGCGCTACCAGGCGCATTGCTTCGCTGCGGGACTCACGCGCGTGTACGACCCCGCCGTTTCCCCGCGCATGGAACGAGCGTTGCGCAAGGCCGCCGAACGCGGCTTGCTGCGCATCGGTGTGCTGATGATGTTGGCCAGCGGCGACGGAATGTTCCTGCCGCCGCGTGATCGGATCGGTAGCAGCCGTACTGGAGACGGCGTGGATCCGCTTCGCACCGGTCCCCTCAAGTTGTTCATGGACGGTGGAGAACGGGCCGCCGTCTCGCTGTCGCTCGCGCAGGTTGCACGCGCCGCGGGCAACTCCACTTGGCGGGCACTGCGCCGGCTGAGTCTTTCTCCGCTACGAACCGCGGCGATGTTCCCCATGCGCTTCGACCCGTCGGATTTCCGCGTGCGTTCGGGAATTCTGTTCTACGAGGAGGACGAGGCGCGTCGTCTTGCCGAAGAGGCGATGGCTGCAGGGTTGTCCGTCGCCGTGCACGCGGAAGGAAACGAGGCGATCGAGCGAACGCTCCGGGCCCTGCCGCCGACGCCCAGCGAACGCCCACCCGGCGTGGGCCCGAATCGGATCGAGCATTTCTTCTTCCCGCGCCCGGGCTACATCGGCCGGGCCGTCGACGCCGGCTTTGCCGTTGCCGCTCAGCCAGCCATCGTTGCATGGGTCGGAGATCGCTTGCTCGATTTGGGAGTTGCTCGAATGGTTCCGTTTACGCCATTGCGCGACATGCTCGACGCGGGAATGACGGTTGCCGGCAGCAGCGACGCTCCGGTGGTCGACTTCGACCCACTGGCCGCGATTCGGATCGCGGTGACGCGCGAGACGACGCGGGGTGAGCGTCTCGACGACGGCCAAGAAGTTCGCGTCGAGGAGGCTCTTGAAATGTATACCGTGCATGCCGCCCGGGCCGGGGGTCTCGACCATGAGGTGGGCACGCTGGAGGCGGGCAAGCGCGCCGACTTGGTGGTGCTCAATCGCGATCCGACGAGACTCGACGCAACGGCGCTTGCCGATCTGCGCGTCGAGCGTACCGTTTGCGGTGGCGACGATGTGTTCGTTGCTGAAGCGTGCACGGCTCCGGCAACCGGGCCGTGAGGATTCGTGACCGCGGCGTTCTTTTTTTCTGTCGTGACGCGAGGCGAGTGGAGTGCTGGACGACCGGGGTCTTGGCGTCGCGGCAGGGTCGTTCCTGAACCATCGACGTTAGAGGAGTTGCGGTGACCCGAACCGTTCTTCGTGTGTGCACGCTGTGCGAGGCGACCTGCGGCTTGCGCCTCACGGTGGACGGCGACCGCGTGGTATCGGTGGAAGGGGATCCCGACGATCCTCTTTCGCGAGGTTTCCTGTGTGCCAAGGGCGCGGCGATCGGCGAGGTCCACTGCGATCCCGATCGCCTGCGGGCACCAGTGCGGCGCACGGGGGACGGCCGCTTCGAGCCCATCTCGTGGGACGACGCTCTCGACCTCGCGGCCGAGCGGATCGAGGCGACGCGCGAGCGCTACGGCCGGGATGCGGTCGGCGTGTACTACGGGAATCCGACCGTGTACGACCACGGAGCGACGCTCTGGGTGTCGGCGTTGCTCGACACCCTGGGAACCCGCAATCGCTTCGGTCCCAATTCGCAAGACATCAATCCGCGCCTAGCTGCGTCGCATTATCTGTACGGTGATTCGTGGGCGATCCCGGTTCCCGACGTGGACCGTACCGCTTACTTCCTGTGCATTGGCGCCAACCCGGTCGTTTCCAACGGCAGTCTTTTGACCGCGCCTGGCCTGCGCCGGCGCTTGCGGTCACTGCGCGAACGGGGAGGTATGCTCGTCGTCGTCGATCCACGCCGGAGCGAGACGGCCGCGATGGCCGACCGGTATCTGGCCATTCGGCCGGGTGCCGATGCCGCCCTGCTGCTGGCCATGCTGCAGGTGCTCTCGCAGCGTTCCTTGCTCGACCGCCGGGTCCTCGATCAATCCGCGTCGGGCTGGCGAGAGCTCGCCACCCACCTCGATCGGTTTGCTCCGGAGCGCGTGGCGCACTTTTGCGGCATCGAGGCACGCGACATCGAGCAGGTTGCCGTCGAGTTCGCACGGGCGGAGCGTGCGGTGGCATACGGACGCATGGGCGTTTCGGCCGGGCATTTTGCCACATTGGCGACGTGGGCGATCGACGCCCTCAACGTGGCCACCGGTCGCCTCGGCTGCGTGGGCGGCGCCATGTTTCCGCGACCGGCGATCGACCTGACCCGGTTGCTGAAGCTGGCCGGTGCAGCGGGGCACGGGCGTTGGGCGAGTCGCGTGCGGGGGCTTCCCGAAACGGTCGGCGACTTGCCGGCCGCGGCGATGGCCGAAGAAATCGAAACCCCCGGCGAGGGACGGATCCGGACGCTTCTCACTTGTCTGGGCAACCCGGTGCTGTCGGTGCCGGACGGCCGCCGTCTCGCGCGGGCGCTCGAGAAGCTCGACTTCATGGTGTCGGTGGACCTGTACGTCAACGAAACCACACGCCATGCCGATTTGATTCTTCCGCCTTCCTGGCACCTCACTCACGACCGCTGTGATTTGGTATTTCCGCTGTTTTCCGTGCGTAACGTCGTTCGCTGGTCCCCGCCCGTGTTCGCCCCGCGTGAGGGCGAGCTCGCCGACTGGCAGATCCTGAGGGCGCTTACGGAACGGCTCGGCGGGGGGCTTGCCGGCGTGCGACCCGTCGATGCGTGTCTGCGGTGGCTTCGCCGTGCCAGGATCGACCTCACACCGACCTCGATCGTCGCGTTGTTGCTGCGCACGGGCCCCTACGGCGACAAGTTCCTTCCGTGGTCGAAGGGGCTCAACCTCGAGCGAGTGCGGCGCCAGCCCCACGGTGTCGACCTTGGCCCCATGCCGGAGGGGATCGCCCACCGCGTCGCTCACCGCGGCGGCCGGGTCTGTCTCGATCCGTCGCCGCTCAGCGACGAGCTCGAGCGGCTGGCCGCGGCCGTCGAGGCGGGCCCTGCGCGCGGCTTGGTCCTCATCGGTCGCCGGGAGCCGCGGACCAACAACTCGTGGATGCACAACATCGAGAGCATGGTGGCGGGTGTCGAGCGCTGTGTATTGTTTGTCCATCCCGAGGACGCGAAACGAGCGGGCGTTACCGACGGAGCCGACGCCGTTCTCGAGAGTCGCGTGCACCGGGGGAAGGTGCGGGTTCGGGTTACCGACGAGGTGCGCCCCGGTGTGGTGAGCCTACCGCACGGGTGGGGCCACGGCGGCCTCGAGGACTGGCAGCGGGTTGCCTCGGCGCACCCCGGCGTTTCGGCGAACGACTGGACGGACGAAGGCGTCGTCGAGGGTGTGGTGGCGCAGTCGGTCCTCAACGGCGTGCCGGTGCAACTGGAGCCATGCGCCGGTCCGGAGGCGGCCTGAGACTGCGGCCTTCTGGCGGCTCGAGGCGGGCCGATGCTGGATCGCCCTCCGGCGGTGTGTAGCTACGGACAGGCGTACATGGCGACGCGATTGTTGTCGCGGTCGCTCACGTAGACGCGCCCGTCGCTCGAAACCGCAACACCGGCCGGGAAATCGAGCATTCCCCGCGCGCTGCCCGACGCTCCCCACTCGCTGACGAACGCTCCCGTCGAATCGAACTTGACGATTCGGTCGCGCCTGCCGTCGGCCACATAGACGTTGCCGCCGGTATCGACGGCTACGGAAAAGGGCTCGTCGAGCCGACCGTCTTCCCGCGGGAAGCTGTCGAGAAAACCTCCGTCGGCATCGAAGCGCTGGATGCGGTGGTTGTGGCGGTCGGCGACGTAGACCACCCCGTTGCCGCCTACCGCGATGCCGTAGGGACCCGAGAATCGGCCGGGCCCGTCTCCGTGACCGCCCCATTCGGCCAAGAACCGACCCTGGCCGTCGAACTTTTCGATGCGGTCGTTGCCGGTGTCGGCGACGTAGACGCTTCCGCTCGGACCGACCGCAATGCCGTATGGCGCAAGGAACTCGCCGCGGCCGTTTCCGCTTGTGCCCCAGGCGAGGACGAAGGTGCCGTGGGAATCGAACTTCTGCACGCGATGGCGTTTCGTGTCTGCGACGTAAACGTTGCCGCTGGCGTCGGCTGCCACATCCCATGGTGTGTCGAACTGGCCGGGCCGGCCGCCTCGTTCACCCCATGCCGTGACGAACAGACCGGCAGCGGTGAACTTTTGAATGCGGTGATTCCCGGCGTCGGCGACGTAGACGTAGCCGGCGCCGTCGATGGTGATGCCCGCCGGAGCGTCGAACTGCGCGTCGCGCTCGCCGGCGCTACCCCACACGGCAAGCAGGGTTCCACAATCGTGGCCCGCGGCCTTAGGGACCGGCGGTTGCTCGGCGGGTGGGGCTTCTGCGGGCCGAGTCGCCTGCATTGCAGGTGCCGACTCCGGTGCGTACCAGGGCTCGACGGGCGCCGGCGCAACCCGCCCCCGCCGGACTCGTTCGGCGTCGTCGGGCACTGCCGGCACGCACAGTATGGAAGGTTGGCCTCGCCGGATCTTTCGCGTTCCAAACCGATCCGTAACCTCGCGCTGCGCTTCGCCGGACTCCGGACAGGAGATGGCGTAACAGATACGGTCATCGCGCAGCTCCTGGCCTTCGACCTGCGCTGCGGGAGCATTGCTCGAGTCGACCTCGGCAGCGACGGGAACGCAGTAATAGGCGGCCGAGACGCGCACATTGCACTTCGTCTCGTCTCCAAACTGGCGACCGAGAAGCTGAACGGCGGCTTCGAAGTCATGGCTATCGGTGACCTCGTAGCATTTGAGGTTGTCGGCGATCGGGCCGGCGCTGGCCGTGGCTCCGGCGTTACCGACGAGAACGATCACGATCAGCGCGAGGGAGCTGGGAATCCGCACAGTTTGGTCTCCTCGAACGAAAGTTACGAGCTGGGCCAAGAGGTCCGGCCTGAATCACGGAAACACGCAAACGACGAGACCGTCGAATCCATTCCTCAGGCCAAGTCGAGGCCGCGCCATTTGAAGGCCGGGCGAGCGGCGAGTCAACCCGGCCCTTGACAGCGCAGGTTGGCGGGCGTAGCAGGCAGCCGGCAGATGTATGTCGCCGGCGGCGCTCTTCGCCATTTCCTGCTTTCCTCCGTCGGCGTGCCGCCGCCGTGGATCGTTCCCGCCGTTGGGCTGGGGGCAAGGCACGAGCGGAAGTCGCTTTCGGCCCGGGACAGGAGCCGGGACGGCCCTTGGTCTCGGCAAGGAGGAACACGATGAACAAGTTACCGATCGTTTTGGCCGTCGCTGCGTCGATGACCCTGGCTGCCTGCCAGGGCAGCGAGAAGACGAGCCAGAAGCAAACGCCTCAGCCCGCGAGCGAGGCACCTGAAGCGGGACCGGCCGGAGCCGTCGGCAAAGCGCTCGAGAAGATGGTCGATCCGAACGTCGCGGGGTGTCTCGACAAGGTACGCGCCAAGCAGTTTGCCGAGGCGCTACCGATTTGTCTGAAGGCCGCCAACGCGAATCCTGACAATCAGGACGTGAAGTCTGCGCTCGCCGAGGCCCGCCAGCATGCAGCCAGCGTGGCGTCCGCGGCGGAGCAAGCTGCGGCTGCCAAGAAGGCGGTGGACACGGCCAAGCAGGCGAGCGATACAGCCAAGGCGGCTGCGTCGGGCAACGTTCCGGCCATGCCGGAGGTACCGAAGGCGCCGGCGATGCCGAAGGCCCCGGCGATGCCGAAGATGCCGTAGCTTCGGGCGCGGCGGTCAGCCGCCGAGCGAGGCAAACGGAGGCGGCGCCGGGGCCTCGACCGGATCGCGCGTCGCACCGATGGTTCCAGGAGGCGCGGGTGCGTCCCGCGTTCCAGAGGCCGGTCGATCCGCTGTCTTTTCGCGGAGGGCTCCGAGTAAACCCTCGGGGCCGCGGCGCGAGACGACTTCCTGAAACTGCGACCGCAAGTTCGACACGAGACTGATTCCTTCGGCGATGACGTCGATGATCCGCCACGAGCCATCGGCGATGCGCCTCAGCCGGTAGTCGACGGCGATGTCCTCGGCTCCTTGCCGCTTGATTTGTGTCATGACCGTGTAGTCGCCCCGAGCCTCTTCGCGTCCGCCAGAGATCTCGACGGTTTCACCACCGTACGCGTCGATGTTCCCCTGGTAGGTGACGATCAGATAGCGCTTGAACAGTGCGACGAACTCCCGCTGCTGCTCCGGCGAGAACTTACGCCAGTTGCGCGCAAGCACGAGCTTGGAGGTGGTCTCGAAGTCACAGCACGAGTCGAGTTCGCGCTCAAGGCGGGCCCGTTTGGCGTCTGCATCGAGGCTGTCGTCCCTCAGGACGGCGAGCACGTCGTCGGCAATCGAGCGGATGAACTCTTCCGGGCTCGCTTGCGTGCCGTCCGCCCGGACCGTAGGGGCTGCAGCCAAGGACGCCGCCGTAAGTAGAACCGCAGCGGTTAGCATGGGCACGAAGCGGTGACGCACGGAGCGCGCCCCTCTCACGTGGGGTCGTGCTGGAAAGCGACCGGGAATCGACTGGCGGATCGTCATGAAGCGAAGCTTACGTTGCGGGAAGGCGACTGTCCACCAGCATGGGCGAGGACTTGCTCACTCCTCGTCGAAGTCGAGATAGTAGAGGTCTTCTTCCTGCTGTTGCGTTTG
>CAZQYE010000056.1:0-10553 GCA_964597375.1 uncultured Myxococcales bacterium | reverse complement strand
TGTCGAACAAAGCACTCGTGGTTCTTCCATGGGTCGTATCCTCGCCTCGGCGCCGATGGGTTGCACCGGCGCTTGGTCACCGGATTATGAACAATCGGTTCGGATTGCGTTTTCCGTATCCCGGCCGTTACCGGCAGTCAACGTAGAAGAGGAGGCTGAACAGCCGATGCGCAAGCTGCTCTTTCTCATCGCCGTGATCGTCGCTGCGGCATGTGGTGTTGGATTGTCCAGTCTGCGCGGTCACGTCGCCGCACTCACCGGCGCCGAGACGGTCCTCGTGACCGGACAGCAGGCCGAGATCGAAGCGGGCTCTCCGGCGTTCACGTTGCGAGGTGGGCTCGGCGTTCGACTTCCGGGCGTCCGCGTCGTGCGGCGTGCGCCAAAGGGAAAAGAGAAAACGGTGTTCGCCGAGAGCCCGTTTGCGGTCGTGCGCGCCAAGTGGTTGCCCCTGCTGGCCGGACGGGCACGGGTGGCCGGGATCACGGTGGAGCAGCCGACCATTCGCATGACCGCCGATCTCGGTCGGCCGGTTGTCGGCCTGCCTCTGGCCGGCTGGGCGGGTAGTCCTGGGATTACGCTTTCGGGCGCCCGATTTCAGGTCGTCGAAGACATCGCTACGGCGACCGATGGTCCCATGCTGGGCCCACTCGACATCGAGCTGCGGCCGGGCCGCGAGGGGGGATTGCGCTTCGAGGCACAGGGGGCGCTGCTCGGTGACGCATCGACACTGCGCACCGAGGGACGGATTCGGCCTGGCGCGGGACCCACCGGCGGAAGTGCAGTCGAGGCTACGGCCGAACTGCGCGGTGGCGACGTCGCCGTCTTGAGCGAGATCGTTCCGAATATCGACCGCTTTCTCAGGGAGACGCTCGACGTCGACGTAGAGGTCGGCGGGTTCGCCGGCGAGCGGAGTACCGAGCTGGTGCCGGCTGAGCCGCTCACTCTGGAGTTCTCCGGCTCGACCGCGCTGTCGCTCTTTGGGCACCAGGCGCCGCTCCGTTTCGACGCGTCCGCCGCCGTCGACGACAAGCGCTACCTGTTGCGTAAGCTGAGCGGAACGTGGGGAGGGATTCCGGTGAAAGCAGCAGGCTGGCGCGGCCGCGGTCCGGGAGCGCTGTTCAAATTGCGTCTCTCGGTCGAGGATCTCGACGTTGCTGCGGCGCTCGCCGAGCTCGGGGTGGCCGAGCGCTGGCGCGTCGAGGCCACCGCTAGCGGGACGGCCCGCGCCGAGAAAGTGGGAAACCGCGTTCTCTATCGTTACGACGGCCGGGCACCCGAGGCCCGCTGGGAGCCGATCGAGGGCTGGCCGGTCGAGGCGGGCAAGACGCAGGTTACGGGCACCTTGTTCGCCGTCAACGCCGATGTGTCGGCGGCGTTCACCTTCGAGGACCTGCGCGTACGAGGCGCGTGGTTCGACCGGGTGGTCTTCGGTGGACGCTGGTGGCGGGACAAGCTCGACGTCGGCACGAACGATCTGGCTCTATGGGACGGCAAGGTGACGCTCAACGCGGTCTACTTTCCAAAAGAAGACGGGCGCATCGACGCCGGCGGCATCATCGACGACATCGATGCAGCAAGCCTGGTCCGGTCGCTGTGGCCGCAGGCGGCGCTCGATCTCAGTGGGCGACTCGACGCGTTGCTCGAGGGTGGTCGCGACGCCGGAGGACTTCGGGCATCCGGGCGGGTCGCGGTTCACTGGGGGAAGCTCGGGCCGGTGGGCCTCGGGCACGCCGTGATCGACGCCATCGGGCGCTACGCTCGGCACAGTCGTCTGCTCGATCCGGCGCTGGTCGCGGCGCATTCGGACGTTCTTTCGCCGGCGCGGATGGCCTTCAAGCGCATTCGGTTCGACTTCCAGACGCGCGACGACGGCGTTCTCGTGCGGGGCCTGTCGATCGAGTTCGAAGACGACGACCTCGACATTCGAGCGGAGGGCCTGATCGGCTGGGATGGCGTGTTCGCCGGCTGGGGCGTGATGACCATCGGGCCTTCCCTGACGGCCCAGCTCGCCCGCCGGCTCCCCGAGCTCGGCGTCCTCGGCGGCTCCGATGGCCGGCTGCGCATTCCCGTGACTCTTCGGGCGGATGAGGAAAACGGACTGACGGCCGAACCCGGTGACGCGTTTTTGGCGGCGCTCGATCGAGCAACCCGGGGAGAGAAGGTTCCGCCTTTTGCGGCACTGGTTCCCGAGGATTCGATCGAGATGGACCTGCCTTCCTTGGAGGAACATTTCGGGCGGTGACCGGTCTCGTCCTCGGCCTGGCCTTACTGGTTGCGCTGGCGGCCGCCGGCTGGCGCGCGCTCAGGCGGGTGCGCCTTGCGCGGCGCCTGGCGGCGCTTCCCGGCGGTTCTCTGGAAACGGCGATGGTGGCGGCTTCCTTCCGTGACATCGAAGACGAGGTGGGGCGCCGCCGGTGCCCGTGCGGCGGGCGTCTTTCGCTGCGCGGGGAGTCGTCCCGAGAGCACGCCGGCCGCCGCTATCGCGTCGCAGCCGTCGAGTGTGAGCTCTGCGAGAGACGCTCGCGAGTGTATTTCGACGTGACCGGGCTGTTTCACTGACGTGGCGGACTTCGACGCCAGCGCGCCTGCCTTCGATCCGGTCCTCGGGCTGTGCCCGCTGTTCGTCACCGTGCCGCGCATGGAGGCGGTGACGCTGAAGGTGCTCGTGGAGTCGTACGAAGGGTTCGGGGTCGCACGTACGGAAGATCCCGACTACCGCCCGGGTCGCACGTTGCTCGCCGTGCTCTTGGTTCCGGACTTCGTGACCGATGCGATGGCGGCGATTGCGACCGTTGCCGAGCAGCTCGACATCGAGCGGGTCGACGTCACTGGAGACTTGCTCGAGCGCCTACGCCGAGAGCTCGGTTGCGCCGAGTGATCCGGGATCGAGTTCTCACGTTCGAGCCCGCGGCTGTGAAATCTCGCCGCGAATGCCCCGTCGCAGGGACGGACGCGGGCACCGCCGTCCGCACCGCGGGCCGCGCCATCGATGCTCGGCGCCGCGAGGATGCTCGGAGTACCGCAGCCCCGATCGGAACGCTCGCGTTCGTCCTACGCGTGCAGGCGCGCGGCTCGACGTTGGAGGCCGAAAGTGCGGCTAAGGCTTGCGCTTGCGGAACACGAACGCGACGCCGATCGAGAGGGCGTACAGGCCCAGCAGCGGTCCCGCCATCAACACCTGGGATGCGACGTCCGGCGGGGTCAGGATGGCCGCCAGGATGAACGCCACGACCACTGCGTAACGACCGAAGCGGAGCAACGTGCGGTGCGTGACCAGTCCCATGCGGGCGAGGAAGAACGTGGCGACCGGCAGCTCGAACGTGATTCCGAACGCCAGCAGCAGGCGCGACGTGAACGATAAGTATTCGCTGATGCGAATCGCCGGGGCGACGCCGATCCGTTCGTATTCGCCGAGGAAGAATGGGAAGCCGAAGGGAAGCACGACCTGGTAACAGAAAGCGGCGCCGGCGAGAAAAAACACGGTGCCGGCCAGGACGAACGACCGGGCATACTTCGCCTCGGTGTCTTTGAGCCCGGGGAGCACGAACATCCATGCCTGATGGAGGATCACCGGCAGGGCCAAGAACAGCGCGGCGATCAGACTGACCTTCAGTCGGGTGAAGAACGCCTCGGCCACTCCCGTTCCGATGAGCTCGGCGCCGCCGGGATTCGATGCAGCCGCCGCGGTCAGCGGTGCCGTCAGAAAGTCGAACACGCGCTGGGCTTGCGGATAGCACACGGCGAACGCGATCGCTGTGGCGATCATCGCGCGCAGCAGGCGCTGGCGGAGTTCGGCGAGATGGGCGGTGAGGGGAAGCTCGACGTCTTGCATCAGGCGCCGGCTTTCTCGTCGTCGCTTTCCGCGGGTGGCTTGGTTTCCTCGACCGATGCGGCGGCTTTCTCGACAGACTCGACCGCTTCGCGGGCCTCGGTCTCGAGCGCCGAGCGGGCTCCATCGAGCTCGGCCGTGATGTCGGCGGTGGCGCGGCGGAACTCGCCGAGCGCCCGCCCCAGCGAGCGCGCCAACTCGGGCAACCGCTGCGGGCCGAGCACCAGCAACGCGATTACCAAGATGACGATCAACTCGGTGGGACCGATACCGAACATGACGCTTGGGTCAGGCTAACGCGGATCGACTGCCGACGCCACGAATGCCGGTGTGCCCCCGTAGGACACGCCCCCGGTCCGATTCATCCGTCGGTTGACGATCTTTCGTTCGACGGTGACCGCTGGTTTCCAGCAATCGGGTGGCCATCCTGGAGCTCGGCTCTGGGGCGCGTTCCCTCGGTCGCCGCTACCGCCGACCTCGGGTTGGATCGGCCGCCGCCAGCACGCGGCCATCTCGGGCCGCAAGGCAGCTCGCCGTCCTGCCCGGCGGTCGCGCCGCATGGGCGAGGCGCCTGGCCCCTGGACAGGCCCTTCCGCTGCGCTGCTTGCCACCGCGCGGGCACATCGGACATATTGCTGCCGGAGACGATGAGCAAGACCGCCGTCATGATCGACCGCAGGATGGCCGGCCACGACCCGGGTCCCGGACATCCCGAATCGCCGGCTCGAATCGAAGCGATCCATCGTATGCTCGAGCGGTCCGAGTACCGGCGCCTCGAACGGATCTCACCGCGCCCGGCGACCGAAGAAGAGATCCTGCGCGTGCACGACCGCCAGTTGTTCGAAGCGGTTGCGGCATCGGCGGGCCGCGCCTACACGCGCTTCGACCCGGATACGGCGGCGTGTGATCGCTCCTTCGACGCGGCGCTGCTCGCTGCAGGCGGGACGATCGAGCTGGCGGATGCGATCGCCGGGGGAACCGCAACGAGCGGCTTCGCTTTCGTGCGGCCGCCCGGTCACCACGCTGAGCGCGGGCGCGCGATGGGCTTTTGCCTGTTCAACAACGTCGCCGTCGTTGCCGAGCACCTGCGGTCCCGGTGGGGGCTCGATCGCATCCTCATCGTCGACTGGGACGTCCATCACGGCAACGGCACGCAGCATGCGTTCGAAGAAAGTGCCGGAGTACTGTACGCCTCCCTGCACCAGTACCCCTACTATCCGGGCACCGGCGGGCCCACCGAGATCGGCCGCGGCGAAGGCCGTGGCTACACGGTCAATCTGCCCATGGCAGCGGGCAGCGGTCCGAGCGAGTACCTGGCGGCGTTTCGCGACGTCCTCATTCCCGTGGCTCGGGCCTACGCCCCGGATTTCGTCCTGGTCTCGGCGGGCTTCGACGCCCACCGCGACGACCCTCTGGCGTCGATTCGTCTCGACGAGCAGACCTACGCGGCGATGACCGACGCGTTGCTCGAAGTTGCGCGGGAGACGTGCGGCGGGCGCTTGCTCGCCGTCCTCGAAGGAGGCTACGACCTCGACGCTCTCGTGCGGTCGGTTGCCGCCGTACTCGACCGCTTGCGCGAGCCCGGGTCCTGGACCGTACCCGCCCGAGTCGAAGCGCCGTCGCTGGTGCGCAAGGCGCGCGAGGCCCTCGCGCCCTACTGGAATCTCTGAGCCGGTGGCTCTGGGGCGGCCGGTTCGCCGGCGCTCGACGGCTTGACCACGAGCGTTTCGCCGCCCGATCCGGGATCCACTGGCCACTCGGGCTCGGGCGGCGCCGGGGCGCTCGACGGCTCCACGACGAGAGTCTCGCTGCCCGAGTTCGGATCTACCTTCCAAGTGGGCTCGAAGCGCTTCGGTTCGGTTCCCTGCTTGAAGCACTCGAGGTAGGCCCTCAGGTTGTACTCGCGCGCCCGCAGGCCGGTGGCCGGGTCGATGTTCACGCAGGTGATGCCCTCGGGCATCGCAAACTCCTTGACCGGCGTTCCCTCGAGGGCCTGGCGCATGAAATCCAGCCAGATCGGCGCCGCGACCTTTCCGCCGGTCCCCTGTGGGCCCAGGGGGCGGTGGTCGTCGTAACCGATCCACACGGCGGCGAGGAGATCGGGAGTGAAGCCGACGAACCATGCGTCGTGCTGATCGTTCGTGGTACCCGTCTTGCCTGCGACCGGGCGGTTCAGGACCTTGACGGCGCGCCCGGTCCCGTTCTGCACCACTCCCTCGAGCAACGTGGTCATCAAGTAGGCGGTCTGCGGGGACATGATCTCGTCGTACGTCGGCGCTCGTTGCTCGACGAGGTTGCCCGACGCGTCCTCGATCCTGGTGATGAACAGCGGTTCGGCCTTGACGCCGGCGTTGGCGAACGCCGAGTAGGCGGCAGTGAGCTCGAGCGGCGTGACCTCCGAGGTGCCGAGCCCCACCGACAGGTTCCGGCCGATCTTCGTGTGGAACCCGAACCGCTTGATGTAGGACACGACCGTGTCCACGCCGAGGTCTTGAACCACGCGTACGGTGACTACGTTGCGGGACTTCTCGAGCGCCCGCCTGAGCGTGGTCGGGCCGTAGAAGCGGCGGCTGTAGTTCTGCGGTCTCCAGATGCGATCGTGGTCGACGAACTGAATCGGTGCGTCGAGGATGATGCTCGCCGGAGTGTACCCGTTGTCCAAGGCTGCAGCGTACACGAGCGGTTTGAACGCCGAGCCGGGTTGGCGTGCCGCTTGGACGACACGGTTGAACTGACTGCGGGCGAAGTCGTAGCCCCCGACCATGGCGCGTACCTTGCCCGTTGCCGGTTCGATCGCGACCAAAGCGCCGTTTACTTGGGGAGTTTGAGCGAGCGCCAAGCCGATGCCCTCGTCCTGCTCCACCGCCGTGACTTCGACGACGTCGCCGCGCTCGAAACGCCGGTCTTTGGGCTCGACGGCCGGGTGCCAGTGGAGCTTGGAGACGTCGATCGACGAGGAGTACGGACCGAGCGCGACCGTGATGCGACCCGGCTCGGAGTCGGTGACCACGGCTTTGTAAATCCGGCCGGGCTCGAGCTGGCCGAGGTCCTCCCGTTCGCGTTCGCTCTCGAGACGCTCGGCCAGCTCGCTTGCCGACAACGTCTCGCTGGGGCCCCAGTAGCCAAGCTGGCGGTCGAGCCGTTCGATGCCGTTGCGCAGCGCCTCTTCGGCCGCCGCTTGCAGCTTGGGATCCATCGCGGTGAACACGCGAAATCCTTTGAGATAAGGAGCGCGCTCGCCGTAGCGATCGATCAGGTGGCGCCGCACGTACTCGATGTAGTAGGCGCCGGCCTCGGCGCTTCCCGGCTCGTGCTCGAGTACCGCGAGGCCGCGGCGGTACGCCGCGCGGTACTGACCGGCCGAGATCATCCCTTCGTCGAGCATGCGCCGCAGAACGTAGCGCTGGCGCATGAGCGCCCCTTCGGGGTTGTGCGTGGGCGAGTAACGGCTCGGCGCCTTGGGGAGCCCCGCCAGCAGGGCGGCCTCGGCCAGGCCGAGCTCCGGCACCGTCTTGCCGAAGTACGAACGCGCCGCCGCGCCGATCCCGTAGTTTCCGTCGCCGAGGTAAATCTGGTTCAGGTACAAGTAGAGGATCTGATCCTTCGTGAGCTCGCGCTCGAGCTTGAGTGAAAGCATGACCTCGCGCAGCTTGCGGCGGTAGCTTCGCTCGGGGGACAAGAGAAGCGCTTTGACGACCTGCTGGGTGATCGTGCTGCCGCCCTGGACGACGTTGCCGGCGCGCAGGTTGGCGATGAACGCGCGCGCGATGCTCGTCAAGTCGATGCCGTGATGTTCGTAGAAGTCGGCGTCCTCGGCGGCGACGAAGGCTTGGCGGACGACTTTCGGGATCTGCTCGATCGGAGTGAGGTATCGCTTTTCTACGTAAAACTCGCCGACGAGTGTTCCGTCCTCGGCGAACACCCGGGTGGCGACCGGCGGGTTGTATTCGAGCAGGCGGTTGATCGGCGGAAGCTGCGTCCAGTACTGGTCATAGAGCGTGTAGCCCACCGCGCCGAGTACGACCGCCCCGACGAGGGCTGCAAACGTCATGATCGATGCGAGGCGTTTCATCCGTCCAAGGCCGCCCGAGCCCGGGGGACTGGCCATGCGTCGTGACGAGCCACCCGGCTTAAGCAAGGTAGCTACCCCACCACAGGGGGTCAACAAACGCCGGCACTTGGATGGCGCTGCGACCGCGTGTACGTTCTTTTCATGAGCGACGGCGATCCGTGCAAGGCCGCCGGCGAGCTGCTCCGGCGCGCCGAGAAAGTCCTGGTGCTCACCGGCGCGGGTATATCGACCGAGTCGGGGATTCCCGACTTTCGTTCTCCGGGCGGGCTCTGGAGTCGTTACGATCCGACGGAGCTGACGTTCGATCGCTTTCGCCGCAGCCGGGAGACGCGCAAGATCTACTGGCAGATCGCGGCCGAGTCCTACCCGGTGCTGCGCGATGCCCAGCCGAACGCAGCCCATCGGGCGGTGGTCGCGATCGAGCGGGCCGGCAAACTCCTCGGACTCGTAACCCAGAACATCGACGGCTTGCACCAGAAAGCGGGCAGCGACCCCGCCAAGACGATCGAAATCCACGGAACGGCCCTGCGTGTCACGTGCATCGAGTGCGGTGCCGAGCACGACCGGGAGGAAGTCCACCGCAGGGTCCTCGCCGGCGACGAGACACCCGAGTGTGATCGCTGCGGCGGTCCGCTCAAACCGGCGACGATTTCGTTCGGGCAGGCGATGCCCGAGCGCGAGACGGCCGAGGCGTTCCGGCTCGCCGCCGCCTGTGACCTCGCGATCGTCATCGGCTCGTCGCTCGTCGTCTACCCGGCGGCGGCGATTCCCGAGGAGGCCGTTCGTTCGGGGGCTCCGCTGATCATCGTCAATCGCGAGCCGACACCCCAGGATCACTCGGCGGCGGTGGTCGTGCACGGCGCCGCGGGAGAGTCGATGTCGCGTATCGTCGAGTACGCGGGCTGCCGGCTCGACGAGACCGGCTGACGGCGGTGCGCGTTCCGTTCCTTCGCCTCGAAGCCGACTACCGCGAGGTTGCGGCCGAAGTCCGGCGGCGTTTCGACGCCGTGCTCGAGAGCCAATGCTTCGTCCTCGGCCCGCAGACGCGCGAGCTCGAGGAGCGCCTGTCGACTCTCGTCGGCGGTCATGCGGTGGCGTGCTCGTCCGGCAGCGAGGCTCTCTACCTCGCCCTGGCGGCGGCCGGCGTCGGCCCGTCCGATGCCGTGGTGGTGCCGGCACTGACGTTCTTCGCCACCGCCGGTGCCGTGTGCCGCTGCGGAGCGCGGCCGGTGTTCGCCGACGTCGGGGACGGCGATCTTCTCATGGGGCCTCGCGAGCTCGAGGCGGCGCTCGAGCGCGAGTTCGTGGCGCGCGGCGGCGTTCTCGTGACACGCGAAGGAGGGTGCCGGCTGCGGGCCGTTGTGCCGGTGCACCTTTACGGGTGTCCGGCGCCGGTTGCGGCGTTGCGGCCGATCGTCGCCGGGCGCGGCGTTGCGCTCGTCGAAGACGCCGCCCAGGCGATCGGGGCGGCGACCAAGGATGGGCCGGTCGGCATGCTCGGCGACGCGGGCTGTTTTTCTTTCTATCCGACCAAGAACCTAGGCGGTGCCGGCGACGGTGGTGCGGTGACGACGGCCTCGGTGGAGACTGCCGCGGCCGTTCGCAGACTGCGCCTGCACGGCGCTGCGGACGATGATCCCAGCGTGCACGTCGAGCGGGGGATCAACGCGCGGATGAGCGAACTTCAGGCTGCCTTCCTCAACGCCAAGTTCGGTTGCCTCGAAGGCTGGACCAGGCGCCGCCGCGCCATCGCCCAGCGGTACCGGAAGAGACTCTCCCGCCTCGAGCAGGCCGGCGTGCTCAGGCTTCCGCCGGATGCTTCCGGCCACGTCTACCACCAGTTCACCGTGCGAATCTCCGGCGACCGCGACGCGCTATCCTCGCGCCTAGCGGCACGCGGGATCGAGACGCGGGTGTTCTACCGGTTGCCGCTGCACCGGGAGCCGAGCCTGCGCGAGTTCGCACCGCCGGCTTCGTCGCTGCCCGTAGTCGAGCGCGCGGCTCGCGAGATCCTTTCTTTGCCGGTCCACCCGGCACTTGCCGACGAGGAGGTCGACTTCGTGTGCGAATCGTTGGCAGCCGAGCTGGGCGTCGTTCCATGATGCGAGCAAGGGGCCAAGCGCCTTGGGTGCTCGCCATTGGTGGGGTCGATCCCACCGGGAGCGCCGGCATCGTCGCCGACGCCCGCACGATCGAGGCCCTCGGCGCGCGCCCGGCCGTCGTCGTGACGGCGATCACGGTGCAGACCGGAGCGAGTGTCCGCGAGGTTGCGCCGGTTCCGGCCGAGCGCGTGCGCGCGCAGCTTGCGGCGGTATTCGAGGCGGCACCGGTGGCCGCGGTCAAGTGCGGCCTGTTGCCCCGCCCGCAGATCGTCCGGGCCGTCGCCGCCGGCCTGGCGCGGCGCCGGGCTGCGCTGGTGATCGACCCGGTTGCCGTTGCGTCGGCGGGCGCGCGGCTGGCCTCGCGCGCGGCGCGTGCAGCCCTGGTCGAGACGTTGTTGCCCGCGGCCGACGTCGTATGCGTCAATCTCGGCGAAGCGGCCGAACTGGCCGGGATGGCGGTCGGCGATCGACCGGCGATGGAGCGGGCGGCCGAGCGCATTGCCCGGATGGGGCCGCGTGCCGTGGTCGTCAAGGGCGGTCATCTCGAGGG
>CAZQYE010000055.1:0-10554 GCA_964597375.1 uncultured Myxococcales bacterium | reverse complement strand
GCCGCTGATACTCGGCCGGCCACGTGCGCCAATCGCCACGCTCGCCTCGGCCTGCATCCTCGAGGTATTCGCCCAATGCAACGAACGCGGCGAAATTTTCGAGCTCGCGCCCATGGCGACGGCGAAAATCTTCGTACGCGTGCGCCCGCTCCTGCTCGCGCGCGCACGCCGCCTGAAACTCGCGGTGGAGCAGCGAGAAGACCGGGCCGAGCAACCGCTCGACCTGCTCGTGCTCGATGTGGCTCCCGGCCCGCAGGCGTTCCGCTTCGGCCGAAAAACCGGGAGACGAAACGATCGCTTGCGCCTTCCGGCACGTCTTCCACTCGGGGATCTCGAGTACGTCTAGGTACAAGGGATTGCCAAACAGACGGCTGAGGGGAAAGTACGGGCAGATCCCATCGCCGCGATTCGAAAGAGCGTGCACCGGACTGATTGCGACGAACGTCGCTCCGAGCCGACCGGCCCACTCGAGGAGGTAGCGCAAGTCCCCGAGGTTGCCGAATCCAAGATTGCGGCGGCTGCGTACCGTATAGAGGTTCGCGTGCACGCCGAATCCGAAGGCCGCCGTCGCAAGCGGCAGCTCGGGCGTGACGAGGAGCGCCTGCTCTCCTTCCTGCCAGCTTCGGCTACCGCTGCTCCGCACGCGTATTCGCAGCCGGTGGTACCCTACGTCCAAGCCGGCCGCAGGCGACACGATGAGCGTCGCCGCGGCGCCGCGCGTGGCCGCCGTTCCCCCGCATTCGCGCCGGTCGCCGCCTTCTGTCGTGAGTTCAGCCTCCCACTCGATTTGCGTCGTCCCGGCGGTGGGCACCCACACGTTTGCCCGAGACGCCGGCCGGCCCGGAGCCGCCACGCGCACCGGCTCGATCAACGCTCGCCGTTCGGCAAGTTCGGCAAGCGCGCGCTCGGCCTTTGCCTCACTCGATGCATCGACGCCCATCGCCGACAAGGTCGCCTCGAGAACATCGTCCGATGCAACGCGCTTTTGGCCGAACGCGTCGATGTACTCTTCGATGACGCCGCAGGCCGAGGCCAAGCGGCGAAGACCAGAGCGCGTGCTCACGTCAGCCAGCCGGTTCGAGGATCACCGCCGACAGCGGTGGCAAGCGCAGGCGCATCGATTGAGGGCGGCCGTGCCACGGAACCGGTTCGGTCCGTACGGTCTCGTGAGGCGGCCAGTCGCTGCCCGCGTAGCGGCCCGCGTCGGTCGAAAGCACACAACGGTAGGAACCGGCCGCCGGCGCGCCGATGCGGTAGTCTTCCCGCGGTATCGGGAGCAGGTTGAGCGCGACGACCAGGTGTTGATCGCCGTCACGACGCTCGTAGGCGATCACGCAGTTGTCGCGGTCGTCGCAGTCGATCCACGTAAATCCGCTCGGCTCGTGGTCACGCCGCCACAGGCACGGGCGCTCGAGATAAAGCCGGCCCAGGTCTTCGAGCAGGCAGGCAAGCCCCTGGCGCCACACATCGTCGGCAAGGTGCCATTCGAGCTCTCCGTCGGCGTCCCATTCGCGGTAAGGCGCCAGCTCGGTCCCCATGAACAGCAGCTGTTTGCCCGGACGCGTGACCTGGTAGGCGAGCAGCGCCCGCAGGTTGGCGAACTTCTGCCACAGATCGCCCGGCATTTTTTCGAGCAGTGAGCGTTTTCCGTGGACGACTTCGTCGTGCGAAAGAGGCATCACGAACCGCTCGCTGTATTCGTAGAGCATGGCGAACGTGAGCTGGTCGAGGTGGTAGTTGCGATAGAGAGGATCGCGCGAGAAGAACCCCAGCGTGTCGTGCATCCAGCCGAGGTTCCATTTGAAGGTAAACCCGAGGCCGCCTTCCGAGACCGGACGCGTCACGCCCGGCCAAGCCGTCGACTCCTCGGCAATCGTGAAGCAGCCGGGATGCTCGTGCGCCACGACGTCGTTGAGCTCGCGCAGGAACGCCATCGCTTCGAGGTTTTCGCGCCCGCCGTACTCATTGGGAATCCACTCGCCTTCCTTGCGCGAGTAGTCCCGGTAGAGCATCGATGCGACCGCGTCGACGCGCAGGCCGTCGGCGTGAAACTCTTCGAGCCAGTACAGCGCGTTTGCAACGAGAAAGTTCCGCACCTCGTTGCGGCCGGTGTTGAAGACGAGGGTTCCCCAGTCGGGATGCTCCCCGAGCCGAGGGTCCTCGTACTCGTACAGCGCCGTGCCGTCGAACCGCGCCAGCGCAAAGTCGTCGCGCGGAAAGTGGGCGGGCACCCAGTCGAAGATCACGCCGATGCCGGCGCGGTGGCACGTGTCGACGAAAAAGCGCAGATCGTCGGGGCCACCGAGCCGCGCCGTCGGCGCGTAGTAGGACGTCGTCTGGTAGCCCCACGAGCCGTCGAAGGGGTACTCGGCAATCGGAAGGAGCTCGACGTGCGTGAAACCGAAGCGCCGGCAGTGCTCGACCAACGGGCGTGCCAGATCCCGGTAGCCGAGGGGCCGGCCACCCCCCGGGTCGCGACGGCGCCAGGAAGGTAAGTGGACCTCGTAGATCGACATCGGCTCGCGAGCCGGGTCGCGGTGCCTGCGCGCCTCCATCCACGCGAGGTCCCGCCACCGGTAGGAAGACTGAAACACCCTGGACGCCGTCGCCGGCGGTCGCTCGGCACTCAGCGCCAGCGGATCGGCCTTGAGCCGGCGCGTGCCATCGCGCGCAAGGATCTCATACTTGTAGAGCGCCCCTTCACGAACCCCGGGAACGAACAGCTCGAACACGCCCGAACCTCCAAGCGAGCGCATCGGCAAAATGCGACCGTCCCAGCAACAGAAGTCCCCGACCACATGGACGGATACCGCGTTGGGCGCCCACACGGCGAACGAGACTCCCGCGACGCCGTCGATCACTCGCGGGTGCGCGCCGAGCACCTGCCACAAGCGACGGTGCTTTCCCTCGCCGATCAGATGAAGATCGAGCTCCCCGAGCGTCGGCAAAAACGCGTACGGATCGGCCTGCTCGTCGGTGTTCCCGTCGCGGAACCTGCGCCGCAGCCGATAGCGAATCGGCAGCTCGACTGCCGGAAGAAACGCCGCAAACAGTCCTCGCTCGTCGATTCGGCGGAGCGCAACGGCCTCGCCACCTTCGAGCACGCACTCGATCGCCGTTGCTTCGGGGTGAAATGCCCGCACCACCACCCCCGCCCGGCCGCCGATCTCGCAACGATGAGCGCCCAGCCAACGATGGGGCTGACTATGACGCCCTTCGAGCAACGCCTCGAGCTCTTCGGCCGGCGGCACCAGGCCAGCCAGCGGGGCCGGCCGTACGGTCGCGGCAACCGTCACGTTCGTCATTTCGGCTCTCCTTCGACGAGCACCGAGACCCCGTGCTCGGGCACGCGCAAGCGCCCGCCGGCGATCGGTGCGCCGCGGCGATCGACACTCGAAAGGACCTCGGTCCATCGAGCCGAGCCCTCGAGAGGCAAATCGAACCAAACCGGGGAGGCGCCGGCATTCAGCGTAACGAGCAGCGAACCCGACCGGTCGCGGATCCACATACCAAGAGCCCGTGCCCGCTCGTCCGCCCAATCGGACTCGGTCATCACGCGCCCGTCGGGCCGCAACCACAACAGATCGACCGGCCGGCCGTCGTCGGCCCTGCCCCCTTGGAAGAAAAAGTCACCGCGCAGAGCCGCCAGCCTGCGGCGGATCGAGAGCGCCCGCCGCGTGAACTCGAGCAAATGCTGGCGATCCGTGTCGAGGTTCCAATCGAGCCAACTCGTGGAGTTGTCCTGACAATAGGCGTTGTTGTTCCCCGACTGCGAGTTGGCGATCTCGTCCCCGTGGCGCAGCATGGGAACTCCGCGAGAGACCGCCAGCGAAGCAATCAGTGCGCGCATGAGGCGAAAGCGCGTACACCGGATGCGCCGGTCCTCCGTTTCGCCTTCGGCGCCCCAGTTCGAGCTCAAGTTGTCGTCTTCGCCGTCGCGGCCTTGTTCTCCGTTCGCCTCGTTGTGCTTGTGCTCGTAGCTTACCAGGTCGTAGAGCGTAAAGCCGTCGTGGCAGGTGACGTAGTTCACCGAGGCCGCCGGCGAGCGCCCGCGGAACACGTCGCTGCTACCCGCCAGCCGGGTGGCCAGCTCGCCGATCATGCCTTCGTCTTCCCTCCAGTAACGTCGCAGGGCGCGCTTGTAGCGATCGTTCCACTCCCGCCACGGCCGGCCGAAGCGCCCTAGCGCGTATCCCTCGGGACCGAGATCCCACGGCTCGGCGATGAGCTTGACGCGCGAGAGCACCAAGTCGCGGGAAATCGCACCAATTACCCCGCACGCTGGATCCAGGCGTTCGCCGTCTCGCATCAACGCCGCCGCTAGGTCAAGGCGAAACCCGTCGACGTGCATTTCCTCGACCCAATAGCGTAGCACGTCCAGGGCCAGCGCGACGGCCGCCGGCTCGTCCGTGTCGAGGCTGTTGCCGCAGCCGGAAAAGTCGAGGTAGCGACCGGCCGAGTCGAGACGATAGTAGAGCGCGTTGTCCAGGCCGCGCAGAGACAGGTGCGGCCCATCCTCGCCGCCTTCCCCGGTGTGATTCAAGACGACGTCGAGCAAGACTTCGATTCCCGCCGCGTGCAGCCGGCGGACCATCTCCTTGAACTCGTGGACTTGGCGGCCGTCGCCGGCGGTGGCAAGGCGGGGATCCGGCGCAAACCAGGCGATCGGACTGTATCCCCAGTAGTTCGAAAGGCCCCGCTCGCAAAGCGCCCGCTCGTGGAAGGTCTGCTGCACCGGCATGAGCTCGACCGCCGTCACTCCAAGGGCACGCAGATGCTCGAGCACCGGTTCGCTCGCAAGGCCGAGATACGTGCCGCGAAGCGCGGGCTCGACGTCCGGGTGGCGGGCCGTCATCCCTTTTACGTGGCATTCGTAGATCACCGTGTCGGCCCAGGGGGTCTGCGGCCGCTCATCCCCAGCCCAATCGAACGAGGGATCGACCACCAGGCAGCGCGGCACGTGCCGCGCGCTATCACGCGGGTCGGGGCCGCCGCCCGCCGCCTGTCCCGCCAGTGTCTCGTGCCAGCGCGCCGGCCCGTCGAGCGCTCGGGCGTACGGATCGATCAGGAGCTTCGCCGCGTTGAAGCGATGGCCACCGGCCGGGTCCCACGGGCCCTCGGCGCGCAGTCCGTAGCGCAAGCCTGGGCCGGCACCTTCGAGGTAGGTCTCCCACAGGTCCGACTCGATGCGCTCGAGCTGCCTGCGGTCGAGCTCATCGCTTGGCTGGCCCTCGGCGAACAAGCAGAGTGAAACCGCCGTCGCATGGCGCGAACGCACGCGAAAGCGCACGCCGCGACCATCCCACACCGCTCCAAGTCCTGCCTGCGCGACGTCCATCAGCGTTCGTTTTCGCACACCTGAGGTTTCGCTTCCGTCTTGCTTATTTGTCGCCCTTCTTGCTTATTTGACGGATGCTCGACCTGCGCTCGCGCCTTGCCGAACTCGCCCGAAACCTGTGGTGGAGTTGGACGCCGGACACTCGTTCTCTGCTGCGCGCCATCGACCTCGACCTCTGGTTGCGTGTGGACCGCAACCCCGTCGCCTTCGTACGTGCCGTCAGCGACGAGCGGCTCGCCGCCGCCGAGCGCGATCCCCGCACGATGGCGCAAGTTACGCGGCTGGAAAAGAGTCTACGAGACTACCTCGAGAGCGACAAGCACTGGGGCCATTTTCATGCCCCTGGACTTCGCGCTTGGCCCGTCGCGTATTTCAGCCCCGAGTTCTGTCTCGACGAGGCGTTGCCGATCTACTCCGGCGGACTCGGAGTCCTTGCCGGCGATCACCTCAAGAGTTGCTCCGATCTGGGTATTCCCACGATCGGCGTGAGCCTTTTGTACCGTCAGGGATACTTCCGGCAGTCGGTCGATGAAGGCGGGCGGCAGGTAGAGACCTACGTCGACATCGACACCGAACAGATCCCCGCCGAGCGGGCTACCGATGCCAGCGGCGATCCTGTGACGATCGAGGTGTTCGTCGGTCCCGGCCGTGCCACGCTCGACGTCTGGAAGGTCGTCGTGGGACGCTGCTCCTTGATCCTGCTCGATTTGCGCGAGTGTACGTTGCGGGCCTTTCAGAATCCGCTGCGCCTTTACGGCGGCGGCTCGGACAACCGGATCTTCCAGGAAGTGCTGCTCGGCATCGGCGGCTACCGGGCTCTGCGGGCGCTCGGAATCCGTCCCGGCGTCATCCATTTGAACGAAGGACACTCGGCCTTCGCCGCGCTCGAAGCAACCGCCGAACTGATGGAAACCACCGGCGTGCCGTTCCACGAGGCCGCCGCGACGATCGCCGAGTTCGTCGTGTTCACCACCCATACCCCCGTCGAAGCCGGACACGACTACTTCCACCCGGACCAGGTGCTGCATTTCCTCGCTCCGCTACACAAGCGTCTGGGAATCGACGACCGCGAGCTTCTCGCCCTCGGCAGGACTAGGCCCGAAGACGACTCGGACCTTTTCTGCATGACCGTGCTGGCGATCAAGATGTCACGCCGGACGAACGCCGTCAGCTCGCTGCACGGTGCCGTCTCGAGGAACATGTGGCGCAGCCTGTGGCCCGACCGCCGGCCCGCAGCCGTACCCATCGGCCACATTACCAACGGCGTGCACGTCGGCACGTGGCTCGCCGGAGAGCTGGCGCAACTCTACGAGGACTGCCTCGGGCCGGACTGGCGTGATCGCATGTGCGAACCGGAGCTCTGGCGTGGGATCGAGCGACTCGAGCCCAGCGACCTGTGGCGCATCAAGAACGCGCTCAAAGCGCGGCTGATCGACTACGTCGCAGCGCAGTACCACGAGCGCTACGAACGGCTCGGCCTCGGGGAGCCGCCGCCCCCGCCACGCCCCGATGTCCTCACGATCGGCGTTGCGCGCCGCTTCGCCGCCTACAAGCGACCGCTGCTGTTGTTCGAAGACCTCGAGCGTGCCAAGCGCCTGCTGACAAACCCCGAGCGCCCCATCCAGGTAATCTTCGCCGGCAAGGCCCACCCCGCCGACCAGCCGAGCAAGGCCATGCTCGAACGCTTGATCGAGATCTCACAGAGCCCCGAGCTGCGGGGGCACGTGTTCTTCCTGGAGAACTACAACAAGGGCGTTGCGCGATTGCTGCTCGAGGGGTGCGACGTGTGGCTCAACATGCCCCGCCGGCCGCTCGAGGCTTGCGGCACCAGCGGCATGAAGGCCGTGTTCAACGCCACGCTCAACTGCTCGGTGCTCGACGGCTGGTGGGACGAGGCCTGGGACATGCACAACGGATTCGCCATCGGCGACGGCCGCACGTATGCCGACCCCGCCGTCAAGGACCGCCTCGATGCCCAAAGCCTCTACGAAGTGCTCGAACGGGAAGTCGCGCCTCTCTATTACGAGCGCGACGAAGACGGCTTTTCCGAGGGCTGGATTGAACGCGTCAAGACGGCGATCATGACGCTGGCGTGGCGCTACAACTCCGACCGGATGGTGAAAGACTACGTGCGGATGATGTACCTCCCCGCGTCGATGACCGAAACCAGCGACGCAAGGGACTGAGGGGGCCAAAATGAGCAACGAAGCACGGCCGATCGAGTTCGCAAGCGGCGGGATCACCTGCCGCGGATTGTTTTTCGAGGCCCAAGGCGAATCCTTGCGAGGCGATGCCGGCCTGCCGTGCGTCGTCATCGCCCACGGTTTCGGGGGGACCGTCGATGCCGGCCTCGAGGCGTACGCCCGCCGCTTCGCCGATGCCGGGATGCACGCTCTCGCGTTCGATTACCGCCACTTCGGAACGAGCGATGGCGAACCCCGGCAGCTGATCTCGATCGGCAGCCAGCTCGCCGATTGGGCTGCAGCGATCGCCTACGCGCGCAGCCTTCCCGGCGTAGACGCCGACCGCATCGCGTTGTTCGGCACTTCGTTCTCCGGCGGCCACGTCGTCGAAGTCGCCGTCGCCGACGGCCGGGTCGCCGCTGTCGTTTCGCAGTGTCCCATGATGGACGGACTCGCCGCGCTCAAGAACATCGCCGGGTATGGAGCCCTCCTGCAGGTGCTGCAGCTGACGTGGGCAGGTCTCGATGACCTCGCGCGCAGCTTGATCGGCCTGTCCCCGAGGATGGTACCGATCGTCGGACCGCCCGGAAGTCTCGCCGCCATGACCACACCCGATGCCGAGCCAGGGTATCGCGCGATTGCGCCGCCTGGATTTCGCAACGAAGTGTGCGCGCGCATCTGCCTCGGTGTCGGCGCCTACCGGCCCGGCCTCAAAGCCGATCGTTTGCCGTGCCCGATCCTCGTGTGCGCTTGCGAAAAGGACAGCGTCGCGCCCGTCGAAGCCGCCAAGGACGCTGTTCGGCGTGCCGGGGCCCTCGGGCACCTCAAACTGTATCCAATCGGCCATTTCGACATTTACGTCGGCGAGCACTTCGAACGCGCCGTTACGGATCAGATTTCCTTCTTACGAGTACAATTAGCGCCCGCCGAAACGTCGGCGCCCGCGGCCGAGCCTTCGGCACGAACCGGCTGAATCCTCGGCACCCCGCCAGGCAACACCGCCTAGATAGGCCGCTGGACCGCAAGACGGCCTTTGGCATGCCGTCTGCATGTCGTAAGGCATCGGCAGCCGCTGCAACGGCCCTTCTCCTGGAGAGAAGGCATGGGGTCGTTTGCGCCGAGGTGGATCCAAGAGGGGGTTTGGATCGATGGCGACTCGCCCGCGGCGCGCGTGGCGCAACGTTCTCACCTACACCGGCGGCATACTCGTCGCCCTGTCGCTGCTGTTCATCGTCAACCTGCTGTTTCTCGACCTGGTGACGCCCGAGCCGAGCGCCTACCTCGGCATGTTCACCTTTTTGATTCTGCCCGTCGTCCTCATCCTGGGCGTACTCCTCATCGTTGTCGGACTCTTGTTCGCGCGCTTTCGCATGTGGTGGCGCAACGGCGAGGAAGGCACCGTCGAGTACTACCCGCGCATCGATCTCAATCTGCCCGGCCACCGCAAGGTCCTCATGATCGTCGCCGGAGCCATCTGCCTGATGATCCCCTTCGTCGGGTTCATGAGCTACGAGGGCTACCACTACACCGACTCGAACGAGTTCTGCGGGCGCGTCTGCCATCAGGTCATGAAACCGCAATACGTCGCGCACGAACGCTCGCCACACTCGCGGGTGGAGTGCGCTACCTGCCATATCGGTCGCGGCGCCAGTTGGTACGTCAAATCGAAACTATCCGGGTTGCGTCAGGTCAAGGCCGTACTGCTCGACTCGTATCCGCGGCCGATTCCGCCGGCCATCCGTGAACTGCGTCCGGCACGCGAGACTTGCGAGCGCTGTCACTGGCCGCAGAAGTTCTACGGCAACCAGCTCATCACGATCAACCACTTCGCAGCCGACGAGGCGAGCACGCCGCGGCCGATTCAAATGATGATGAAGACCGGCGGCAACGATCCCTCCGTCGCGCCTCCCTCCGGCGTTCACTGGCACATGGCGCTGGGCCACACGATCGAGTTCATCGCGACGGACGAGGCCCTGCAAGACATTCCCTGGGTACGCGCCACCGACCACGAAACCGGCGCACAGCGCATTTACCGCAGCGACGGCCTGACGTCGAAGGATCCACCACCCGACGGCCAGCTCTGGAAGATGGATTGCATCTCGTGCCACAACCGCGCCACGCACATCTTCCGCGAGCCGTGGCGTGCCGCCGATGACGTGATCGTCGCCGACCCCGAGCTGCGCGAGCTTCCCTACGCCAAACGCACACTCGTCGAGGCCGTCACGCGCGAGTATGCCTCCAAGGAAGACGGACTCCACCGAGTCGCCACGTACATCGAAGACTACTACTTGATCAACTATCCCGAGCTGGCCGCCAAGAAGCGGCCCGTCCTCGAGCGGCTGATCGCCGCCGGCCGTAAGATCTACAGCCTGATCACGTTCCCGGAAATGGACGTCACCTGGCGCAGCTATCCCGACAACATCGGCCACAAGAACTTCCCTGGTTGCTTCCGCTGCCACGACGGCAACCACGTTGACGACAATGGGCGGGCGATCAGCCACGAGTGCTCGACGTGTCACACGTTTTTGGAGCCGGTCAAGGCCGACGGCAGCGAAGCCCTCATTCGTGCCGGTGAGTTCGTCCATCCCGTCAAGCTCGAGGGCAAGCACAACGAGCTGATCTGCAGCTCATGTCACGACGGTGGCATGGCTCCGAAAAGATCGTGCGATGGATGCCACGAGCTACAGACCGCGTTCCGCGCCGGCGAGCTCGACGAGCTGAAAGATTATGACATCGAGGCCGACTCGATGTTCGACCTGGTCGACTGCGACGAGTGCCACGATCTGTCGCGGCCGACCAAGGCGGAAGTGATCGACGAAGCATGTTTCGACTGCCACGACGAGCCCGAGTACGAGGGCATGGCCGTGGCCTGGAAGAAGGAAATCGAGGAACGGATGGCACGCGCCGAGGCCGTCGCCGATCCGTCCGAACAACGCATCCTGGATCTCCTGCGCGAAATCGGCCCCCTGCACAACATGGAAGCGTCGCGCAAGATCCTGGAGCGAATCGCGAGCCACGAGGTCGTCGCCACCG
>CAZQYE010000054.1:4822-10580 GCA_964597375.1 uncultured Myxococcales bacterium | reverse complement strand
TCGGGCAGGCGTCGTCGTCGGCGCCGTCGCACTCCTCTCCCGTGCGGTTTACGATCCCGTCGCCGCAAACGGGCTGCGCGCAGGTACAGTCGGATTGGCAAAGACCGGGGCAGGCGCCGTCATCTGACCCGTCGCACTCCTCACCGGCTTGGTTGACGAAGCCGTCGCCGCAGACCGGCGCCGGGCAGGCCGGGCAAGCCATAGAAACCTGCAGGCCAACGGCACGCGCAAGGACCCTGAGCGCGTCCGTTGCGGTCACGCGGCCGTCGCCATCGGCGTCACACAGGCACGGCAAGCATTGCTCCAAGCCAACCGCGGCGCGTAGGACGTGAAGCGCGTCGGTTGCCGTCAGGCGGCCGTTGAAATCGACTTCGCCGCACGGGGGCGGCCAAAGCGGCATGGTGGTGGTCGTGGTGGAACTAGTGGTCGTCGTCGAACTTACGGGGACGATCGCCGCCGCGTTCGACAGAAAGCGCAGGCCCGGCGCAAGCGCACCCCCTGCGAGAACGACCAAGACGAAGAAGGCGCCGACGACGCTCGCTCGGTTCGCGCTCATATGGAGGGCTCCCGTCTGTTGCCTAGGTAACCGCGAAATATAACAAGCCTGGTGGCGCTTGAGAAGAAAATTCCGGCGAGACGCAGACGGCGGGGCACGTTTGCATCACCCGTCCGGGGGACGCCGGTGGCGCGAAGGAGGCGGAACGCGCGGTGCACAGGGCCTGCGTGGTCCGGAACCCTGTGGACATCGGCCCGCCCGGCGTGCTATGAGCAGCCCACCTCCTGCCGGCGCTCTGTGGGGGACTCGGCGGCGGAGCCGCGATAGGAGGCAGAATCCAGGGACATGAACTCGCATGGCCTCGGCCGGCCGTAGCGAGACACGCTGTGAGCGCTCGCCTCGCCGATCAGGACGCGGCTGCTTGGGGGCCGATCCTGCCTGGACGGCGAAAGGGGCGCTCGGGGCTGGGGAGTACATCGATGGCGAACGACTACGACGTGATCGTGATCGGTTCGGGCCTGGGGGGCAGCGTGTGTGCGGCACTACTGGCCAAGGCGGGCATGAAAGTGCTCGTGCTCGAGAAGAACGCACGCCCGGGCGGGAAGTCGATGAGCGTCGACGTCGGCGGTTTTCGCGGAGAGATGTGGCCGACGTTCGGGATTCCAACCGAGCACGGGCCGTTCGTCGAAGCCTTCCGGCGCCTTGGGATCGAGTCGAAGCTCGACGTCCGGCTCGGCTCGGTCGCCATGATGTACAAGCAGAAGGGCGGAGCCTGGCGCACGTACGTCGATCATCCGGGCAAGCAAGTCGAAGATCCGACGGCGAACTTCTTCGAGTCGTGGGGGCTGAGTGAAGAAGAACGGATGGCCTGTCTGGTCGTATTGGCCGAGCTGGCCACGATGAGTCCCGAGCAAATCGACGCACTCGACGACGTGACGGTTGAGCAGTGGCTCGCCGAACGTGGAGACAGCGTGCCGCCGGCGATCCACCGCTTCCTCGCTACGCACGCCAATTTGATGGCTACGGGGCTTTACGAGCTCGTCTCGATGTCCGAGATCATTCGCGTGATGCAGGTGTTCGCCGGTAGTCCGGTGGGGTATCCCCGCGGCGGCTACGGGCGCATCATCGACGATTTGCTCGCCGTGGTCACGGAGCACGGCGGCAAAGTACTTACGAAAGCCAAAGTAGAGCGCATCCTGGTCGAGGGCGGGCGCGCCGTGGGCGCGGCCACGAAAGCCGGCGAGTTCCGGGCGCCGATCGTCGTGAGCAACGCCGGCATTCAGCCGACCGTACTCAAGCTGGTCGGTGAGGACTATTTCGACAAGAGCTACGTCGGCTACGTGCGCGACATCGTTCCAAGCCTCGGGTTTACGAACGTCCGGTACATCTTCAGCAAGCCGGTCCTCGAGCACGGTGTGTACGTGGCGACGAGCGACGACAGCTTTCTCACGGTCGAACGCCTCGAGAAAATGCGCGAGGGGATCATTCCCGACGAGATTGCGCTCGACGGCGTGAATGCCTCGCACTTCGATCCCGAGATGGCGCCCGAGGGCAAGCAGCAACTGTTGCTCGGCACCTGGTGCACGCCGGATCCGGAAGGGCGCGAGCTCGATGCCCTACACCGCAGGATCGACGAGATGTTCGCCGAGATGTTTCCCGAAGCTGCCGCCCATATCGAAAAGCGTGAAGGCCACGTCGGGCCTCCCGAGATCGCCAGCCTGTCGCGCGAGCGAGTACTCCCAGGCGTTGGCGGCGAGGCGGCGGGTCTCGCCGTAACCGTGGGATACTGCGGCCGGAAAAAGCCGAGCCCCAAATCCCCGTTGCCCGGCCTCTTCTTCGTCGGTCACGACGCTGGCGGCGCCGGCTACCTCGGCACGCACCAGGCGGTGAGCTCGGGGATCAACGTCGCCGATCTCGTCCGCTTTTATTGGCTCGAGCGCCGGTCGGTGGGGTACTACTAAAGCCGGCCTAGCGCCCCTTGCCGCATAGATCCTGCACTCGAGACGACGTCGAAAGCTCGATCGCCCGCAGCAGACGTAAGGCGCGCGCGTCCGATTATGCCAACGGGTCGACCACCTCGACGAACGGAAACCGATGAAAATCCGTGTCTCGCGTGTAGATCTGCCGGATGCCATGCTCCTTCATCAGGACGGCCGTATGTGCGTCGTGAATGAGGTTGCCCGAGAGGCCCGGGAGCTCCTGGAAAACCTCGGCTGCGACATCCTGGTGTCGCGACGTTGGAACGAGTAGGTCAAAGCCTGGGGCGAGTAGGAATGCTTCGAGGAACCGCCACGCTTCGGTCAGGTTCCAAGGTCGGCGGAACACCCTGGGGTGGGTGACGACACGCAGAAACTCATAGAAGATTCCCCAAGTGGAAAACCATGCTCCGGGCTGCCTCAGCCAGGCGAGTACTTGCTCGCGACAACGCTGGTGCTCGGGAAAGTTTTTCTCCGCTGCGTAGACGAGTATGTTGGTATCGACGACGAACACGCTCAGCGGTTTTCCATTGCTCGGTAGAGTTCGTCGCGGTCCGCAATATCCACGAAAGCGCCGGCGCCGTCGAATTCCGGGAGGGAAGGGGGTGCGCTCGCATCTGGCCGGCGGCGTAGAAACACGCGGACGGCAGATTCGACGAGTTCCGAGATCGTCTTCCCTTGGCGAGCGGCAAGCCTTTTCAGGCGTGCCATGACGGAGTCGTCGATGATCAGGGTCGTCTTCACAGTGCTCAAGATAGCAATGGTACGGCTGTACGTCAATCAGGTACGGTCGTACGGTAAAGCGGCGTGGTAGGCGCCCATGCCCGAGGGGCCGATTCCTCCAAACGGAAGGTCCTCGCAGCGCGCGTGGACGCGGACGTCGTTGACGGTGACGCCGCCGCTGGTGGTGCGCTCGGGCACCAGCCGCCCTTCGCGGCGATCGTTGGCGAAGTGGTGCGGCCGAAGGCCCAGTTTGCTGTGGGCGAGCTTCGGCCGACCGCAGCGAGACGCGACGCCAGCGCCGACCTTGCCGATCAGGGCGCGGCCGCATGGAAGCGGATCCTGCCTGAACGGCGCGAGGGGGTAGCTTGGGGCTGGGGGTACATCAATCTCGAACGACTGCGACGGAATCGTGATGGGTTCGGGCCCGGAAGGCAGCGTGTGCGCAGCACTGCTTATTTCTCACCGGAGACCAACGGTCGCTGCGCAACCGGCGGTGTTCTGAGCGAGCGCGCACAGGTGGCGGTGCGAGCGGCCGGGTGTTGCGGCAGGCCACCTGTGCCGCTCGTTTTGATGCACTTAGCCTCGATGTAACAATGTTTTTCGGCACAATCGTTGTTGCTCGCACGAGCACACGCCATCTGCGGTCGTGCTCGTTCGCGGCTGCGACATCTCGCCGCTTACCGCCAATGCTCACGTACGGTCGAGTACGCTCCGCTTGGCACATGCTGCGCTTGGCTACATCTGACGCGCACTCGTGCGTTTCCCCTCGAAAAACACTGTGACATCGAGTCTAGTCGAGAGGCGGCATCACGGCGACGGCCGATGGCAGCGTCCCCGTGGGTAGCGTCAGGAAGACGGGCAGCCCGGCGCCGGTTGTGGCATCGAGGGAAGTGACGGTGTTCCTCGTTGCGTTCGTGACGTAGACGATTCCCTCGGTGGGATCGACTGCAATCCCACTAGGCGAGTAGCCGGCAAAGAACGTCGAGTCCGCGAGCGTCCCGTTCGCGTAAGCGCCGGTGGCGGCATCGAGGTAGGTCACCGTGCCGTCCCGGCGGTTTGCAACGTACAAGAGCCCCGCGCCGGAATCGACGGCCACCGCAGTCGGCCATCTTTCTACGGCAAAGGTCGAGTTCGCCATCGTGCCGTTTACGTAGTCTCCAGTCGTCGCGTCGAGGTACGTGACGGTGCCGTCCGAGAAATTCGCGACGTACAAGATCCCGGCCGAGGGATCGACGGCCAGTGCACGCGGATCGCTGCCGACGACGAACGAGGAGTTCTGCAGCGTACCGTTTCGGTATGCGCCGGTTGCGGCGTCCAGGTAGGTCACGGTGCCGTCGGCGGAGTTCGCGACGTAGAGAATCCCGGCCGAGGGATCGACGGCCAATGCGCGCGGGCCGCTACCGACGGCGAACGACGAGTTCGCCAGTGTGCCGTTCGTGTATGCGCCTGTGACGGCATCAAGGAACGTCACGGTGCCATCGGTAGAGTTTGCAACGTAGAGAATCCCGGCACCGGGGTTTACTGCAACCGCCTCAGGCGCATCCCCGACGGCGAACGTCGAAGCGGACCGTGAACCGTTGAGGTAGGCGCGCGAGGCAGCGTCGAGGTAGGTGACCGTGTCGTCATCACGATTTGCGACGTAAACGATCCCAACGTTCGTGTCCACGGCAACAGCCGAAGGCCCGCGCCCCACTGGCGTGGCGGTCGAGGGGCCGGGAGAATACTCTTCGAGCGTCAAGCCGTGGAGATACTTGATTACGCCGGACGTGCGCAGAGGGGGATCGCTGTCCGTGACATAAAAGATCCCTGCTGCGGAATTGACCGCAGTGTGGTAACCGTCTGTGGCGACGTGAAACGTCGAGTCTGCCAGCGAGCCGTTTAGATAGGTCGGTGTCGCCGCATCTAAAAGAACGACGAGGCCGTTATCATAAGCCGAAGCAGCGTAAAGAACGCCGGTCCGTCGATCCAGCGTGAGGTCAACTATCGGGCGGCCCGTGTCGACGCTCGAGTTTTCAGGTGCGCCGTTGAGGAAGTCTCCTGTAATTGCGTCTAGATACGCGACCTTGGGCGGCGACATCGCGACATAGAGAATCCCATCTTCCGGATTGATCTCGAGATCCCAAAGATCGCCGGGGAGAGCAATGGTGGAGTTTTCCAGCGTACCGTTTAGATAGGCACCGGTTTCGGCATCGAGGAAGGTGATCGAGTCGTCCCAGACGTTTCGTACGTACAGGATTCCCGCTTCCGGGTTGACCTTGACCGTTCGCGGCAGGTCTCCAACGACAAAACTAGAGTTGTGGTACGAGCCGTTTAGGTACGCACCGGTCAATGAATCCAAGTATGTGACGGTGTTGTCCCAGTGAGTTACGTAAATGAGATGGGCGCTCGGGTTGAAGGCCACGTTCATTGCCAACGAGAAGCCGAGGTTGAAAGTAGAGTTGGCGAAGGTTCCGTTCAGATAAGCGCCGGTCGTTGCATCTAGGTACGTTACGCTACTAGCATGCTCGTTCACGACGTAGAGGATCCCGGCGACCGGGTCGACGGCTACGTCGTTGGGCCAGGC
>CAZQYE010000054.1:0-4722 GCA_964597375.1 uncultured Myxococcales bacterium | reverse complement strand
CCTCGGACGCCGCAAGGTCGCTTGGGCCTGCAACGGGAACGTCAAGTGGTTGGACTGAGCCGGCCGAGGCGCCGAGTTTGACGATCGAGCCACTGCCCCGATCGGCTACGTATAGGTCGGATCCCGCAAACCCAAGGGACAGGGACGCGGGACCATTGCCGACCGAAAACGTCGAGTCTTGGAGGCTTCCGTACCAGGGGGCCCCGCTAACGGGGTCTAAGAGCGTGACGGTGCCGTCGAGCTCGTTCGCGACCGCGAGCCGGTCCGCGCTGGGCCAGTACGCGCCCGATTCGATCGCAACGTCGGAGGGGCCTGCGCCGGTGGGGAAGGTGGATGCTGCGCGTGTGCCGTTCCAGTAGGCGCCGGTTTCGCCGTCCAGATACGTGACCGTGCCGTCATCGTAGTTTGTGACGTATACGATCTGGCCGTCCGCGCTTACGGCGGCGGCCGACGGCGCGTTGCCCACGGCGACCGTCGAGTCCGCAAGCGTTCCCAGGAGGTACGAGCCGTCCACCGCGTTGAGGAGCGTGACCGAATCGTCGCCCTCGTTTACGACGAACAAGACGTCGTAAGTCTCGTTGAAGGCCAACGCCGAGGGGTGCGTGCCGACGGCGAAGGAGGACGCGAGTAGGCTACCGTAGAGGTAGTCTCCGATGCCCGCCCGAAGGAACGTGACGGTTCCACTGTCCCGATTGGCGACGTAGACCGTGTCGAGCACAGGGTTTATGGCGACCGCTACCGGGGCGCTTCCGACGGCGATGGAAGAGTTCGCCAGCGTTCCATTCAGATAGCCGAGCGGATATTCCTCGGCCGTCAAGAAGGTGACGGTGCCGTCGCCCTCGTTTGCGACGAACGCGCTGCCGGGGGCCGCCAGTTTCCCGTCGTCACAGCGCAGCATACCGGAGAATCCCGGGCAGTCCTGGTCCTGACCAAACGTCACGTTGGCGAGCTGACACGCCATGCAGCGACTGACCGTTTGTAGCTCGCCCGCGTAGTCGGCCGCGGACAGGATCGGCCGGCGGGTCACTTTGTGGAGATTGCGGCTGATCTCTCCGCGAACGCCCGCCTCGTTGCGACACCGGGCGACTTTTTTCTGAATGGCCTCGAGCGCCTTTGCGAACCTGCTCCCGGTCGAGTCGTCGGCCGGACACGCGAACGGCTTGACGCCGCCGCGGGCGCACTTGACCACCTCTTTGAAGGACTTCAAGAAAGCCTTGCCTGTCACCGTGACCGTGGCGCGCAGGCATTTTCGATCGTCCGGCGTAAGAGGCTCCGTTCGGCCAAGGTCCAAGAGCCTGCGATAGTGCACGGCGATGCCGTAGTTTATGCAGCGCAGGCAATCGTCGAGGTCGCTCAGCGTGTCGATACTTCCGACCGACACGTCGCATTGGTTCCAGGCGGCTGGGCAGGTGATCGGCCCGAATCGGGAAAGAGCAACCCCGTCGACGTTCACGGCGCTGTCGCAATGCGAGCCCGGTTTGAGCTTGTTCGAGAGACGACTCTCCCCTCGCTGGATGCCGACTTCCAATGCGGGGTCGGGGCACTCCTGGAAATTGCCGAGTCTCAAGCAGCGACCGAGGTCGGTGGCGTAGGCCCTCTGCAGCGCGAGCACGGCCTTGGCGATGTCTTGGTTGCACAGTACCTCGTTGCCGGTCTGCGCTGGAGCCGGCGAGCCAAGCGAGAGAACAAGAGCTGCGATGGTTACGATCGTGGCGACCGGAAAGGAGGACGGGCCGCCCAGGTTGTGTAAGCTGCGCGATCGGTGCATCGGGCAACCTCCAGCAGCGGCGGACGCCGGATCTGCGAACGTAAGCCTATCGCCCCGGCTGCATTGCTGTCAAGAAAGAAAGCGCGGCCTTTGCGGCCGCGGCGAATGCCGAGCCGCTCCACAATTCGAGACTTACCGCCGCGTCATCTTGTCGAGGCGCTTTTGGCACTGCTCGCCGTAGGGCGGGATCATGCCGCCCATCTTCATCAGGTCGAGCGGGCTTTGACGGTAAACGGCCTTTTGGTGGCTGAACGTAAGGAACCCGGCGTAGCCGTGGTAGGCCCCCATGCCCGAGGGGCCGATGCCGCCGAACGGTAGGTCCTCGCAGCTCGCGTGGACGAGGACGTCGTTTACGGTGACGCCGCCGCTGGTGGTGTGTTCGAGTACCCACCGCTCTTCGCGGCGATCGTTGCCGAAGTAGTAAAGGCCGAGCGGCCGCGGCCGAGCGTTGATGTAGTCGATGCACTCGCGAAGATCACCGTATGTCTTCACGCACAGGATCGGGCCGAAGATCTCTTCTTGCATGACGGCCATGTCGTCGGTGGGCTCGATGACCAGCGTCATGGGGAGCTTGCGCGCGCAGCAGGCGGGGTCACTGAAGTCTTCACCGGCGGGGTTGATCTGGCGAACGTCGGCGCCCTTGGCCGCGGCGTCGTCGATCAATTGCGTGAGCCGCCGAAAATGGCGCTCGTTTACGATCGAGGTGTAGTCGGGGTTGGCGACGATCGCCGGAAACATCGCCGATACGTGCCGGGTGGCCTCGCCGGCGAATGCCTCGAGACTCTCGCGCGGGACGAAACAGTAGTCGGGAGCCAGGCAGGCCTGGCCCACGTTGAGCGCCTTGCCGGTCATGATTCGCTCGGCCGCTTTTCCAATTGGGTAGGACCGGCCGACGATGACTGGCGACTTGCCGCCCATCTCGAGCGTGACGGGCGTGAGGTTTTCGGCCGCGGCTCTCAAGATCAGCCGTCCGGTCGCCGTGCCGCCGGTAAACAGTAGGTGATCGAACGGCAACGATGCGAACGCGGCGCCCACGTCCGGCCCCCCAGTGATGCCTGTGCACTCGCTGTCGTCGAAGTAGCGAGCGATCAGCTCGTGCAAGAGCTCGGCGGTTTGAGGCGCATACTCGGAAAACTTGATCATCGCACGGTTCCCGGCAGCGAAGATGCCGGCTAGCGGGGAGAGCGAGACGTAGACGGGAAAGTTCCAGGTCGAGATGTTGCCGACCACACCCTTGGGCTGGTACTCGACGCGGGCGCGGGCGCCGAGCAGACCGAGAGGAAAGTCCACGCGGCGTCGCTCGGGCTTCATCCAGTGCCGCACGTTCTTCAGGGCATGATCGATGCAGGTCATGACGGCGAAGATTTCGGACATCTGTGCCTGGTGTCTGGAATGGCTTCCAAAATCGCTGCCGCACGCGTCGATGAGTTCGTCCTGATGTGCGCGCACGAGTTCCTTGACTCGTCGCAACCGATCGACGCGGACTTTGGCGCTTGGAAAGGGGTCCTCGAGAAACGCGCGTCGCTGGCGCTCGAACAGTTCCCGCATGTCAAACTCCCTCGGCCATTCGTCCCGCCGGCCATGCCGCTGCCGGCGCGGCAAAGGCACCACGCCAAGCGGCCATGTTAGTACAGCGCCCGGCCGCACTACAGCGGCTGGGCACCCTGTTACAACGGACAGCCGTCCGGCCCGGGTGCGCCGCGGCGATTCCTGCGCCCGCGCCCCGCGGCTACCCAGGCCGGCGACTGCGCACGAAAGCCCCCGGCGTTCGGCCGGTCCAGCGCCGAAACGCTTTCGTGAAGGCACTTTGATCGGAGAACCCGAGCAAGAACGACACTTCGTCGATGGCTCGTCCTTCGCGGCCCAAGTACCGCCGGGCTAGCTCGGCACGTACGTCGTCGAGGATCCGCTGGAAGGTCGTGTTTTCGGCCCGCAGCCTGCGGCGCAGCGTGCGTTCACTCATGCCAAGACGCTTTGAGATCCGGCCGGCCGAAAGCCGCCCGGACGAAAGTCGGGCCAGAACGTGTGCGCGAACCCGTTCGGAGAGGCTCGCGTTCGTAGGAATCTCGGCGAGCTGCTCCGCAGCGTACCGTTCTAGTAGTTGCCGCAGCGAGGCGTCGGCCAGCGGGTTCGAGCGATCGATCATCTCGGCGGGGAAGGCGACGGCGTCTTCCCCGGCCGCAAACCGCACCGGCAAGCCCAGGATGCGCTCGTAGGCGCCGGCATACGGCGGGGCGGCGAACGAAAACCGTGCCTCGAGCGGATCGAGGCGGCTGGGGCCGATGGTTCGGCTCATCGTCACCGCCAGCCCGACCGCGTACTCTTTGGTGAAGCGGTTGGCTTCGGGACCGCCTCCCGTGAGGCACCGGATCAACGCAACGTCGCCATTGCTTTCGAGCTGGCAGTCGACGTTTTCCCACAGCAGCGGCGTCAGGCCGCGAACCATCTCGAAGGCGTTGCGAGGAGACTCACTCGCCGACGCGAGATGCCCGATGACCCCAAGCGTTGCGGCCTTTGCCATCGTCGAGACTCGAAGGGCGATGACCGGGTCGCCGGTTGCTTCGCGGGCCGCATGCCAGAGTGCCTCGAAGCGGGACTTGGGAAAGCGCGCCCGTCCTTCCTCGAGCGCGGAATAAGGAATGCCGGCGCGTTCGAACAGGGGCCGCGGGTCGATTCCGCACGCTTCGAGGTGGGCGGCGAGCGGCACGACAACGCTCACGGAGCCGGTGGACGTGCGTCTCATGTTGCGTCCGCTCATCGTTGCTTGCGCTCGCACCACGCCGTTTGGGCGACAACCCGGCTGTATTGCGCGAGAGACACGGTTGCTACATTTCCAAGCCCCCGCTCGCAGGTTGCCACCGGCCTTTATGCGTGGCTCGCCGGAACTCTTGCCGCGAGCCGGCCGGGCTGTCGCCGGCCGTTCGAGGCCGCTCGCCCGCAGGCCGCGTTACCGG
>CAZQYE010000053.1:0-10702 GCA_964597375.1 uncultured Myxococcales bacterium | reverse complement strand
CCCTTGCAGAAGTAGTCGTTCGCGTCTCCGGTCAGTCGCACCGAAATTCCGCGCGCCAGGAACGCGGCGAAGCTCTGCCCCGCCGAGCCCTCGAAATTGATGCGGATCGTGTGCGGCGGCAGTCCGGCCTCGCCGTAGCGCTTGGTGACGGCGCTCGACAGCATCGTGCACACCGTACGGTTCGTATTGCGAATCGGCAGGTTGATCTCGACCGGCTCGCGCTGCTCGATCGCAGGTCGCGCCAGCTCGATGAGCTGCTTGTCCAGCGCTTTGTCGAGGCCGTGATCTTGCTCGTCCGTACCGCTGATGCCGACCTCGTCGCTCACGTCAGGCTGCGACAGCAGCTGCGTGAAATCGAGATGCCGGGCCTTCCAGTGGCCGCTCACGTCCGCGACTTCGATGCGCTCGGCGTGACCGGTCATTTCCTGGACCGTCCGGAATCCCATCTCGGCCATGATCTCGCGCAGTTCTTCGGCGACGAACATCATGAAATTCGTCACGTGTTCAGGCCGGCCCGCAAACCTCTTGCGCAGGGCCGGATCCTGGGTCGCAATCCCCACCGGACACGTGTTCAGGTGGCACTTGCGCATCATGATGCAGCCGGAGGCGACTAGGGCGGCGGTGGCGAAGCCGAACTCGTCGGCGCCGAGCAAGGCCGCGATCGCCACGTCCCGGCCGGTCTTGAGCTGGCCGTCGGTCTCGACTCGGATCCTGCTGCGCAAGTCGTTTTCTACGAGAACCTGCTGGGTTTCGGCCAAACCGAGCTCCCACGGGATTCCCGCGTGCTTGATCGAACTGAGGGGGGACGCGCCGGTGCCCCCGTCGTAGCCGCTGATCAGGACGACGTCGGCCTTGGCTTTGGATACGCCGGCGGCGATTGTACCGACGCCGACTTCGGCCACGAGCTTGACGCTGATCCGTGCATCCGGGTTCGCGTTCTTCAAATCGTGAATGAGCTGCGCGAGGTCCTCGATCGAGTAGATGTCGTGATGCGGGGGTGGCGAGATCAGCCCGACGCCGGGCGTCGAGTAGCGCGTCTTCGCGATCGTCTCATCCACCTTGTGACCGGGAAGCTGCCCGCCCTCTCCGGGCTTGGCGCCCTGGGCGATCTTGATCTGGATTTCGTCGGAGTTGACGAGGTAATTGATGGTCACTCCGAAGCGGCCCGAGGCAACCTGCTTGATCGCGCTTCGCCGCGAGTCTCCGTTGGGATCGGGAGTGAACCGCTCCGGGTCCTCACCGCCTTCGCCCGTATTCGACTTTCCGCCGATACGGTTCATGGCGATCGCTAGATTCTCGTGTGCCTCCCGGCTGATCGAGCCGAACGACATTGCGCCGGTCTTGAAGCGCTTGACGATACTGCTGGCCGGCTCGACTTCTTCGAGCGGAATCGGCTTTGCCGCCGGTTTCAAACGAAACAGGCTGCGCAATGTACAGTGCTGGCGTTCCTGTTCGTTGACCAGGCGGGCGTACTTCTTGTACGTCTCGTAGCTGTTGGTGCGGACTGCCTGTTGCAGCTTTGCAACCGTCTCCGGGTTGAAGAGGTGGGCCTCACCGCGCCTGCGCCACTGGTACTGGCCGCCGGGATCGAGTGGGTGTTCGTCCGGTAGCTCAGGACGGAAGGCCCGGCGGTGCCTTGCACGGCTTTCTTCGGCAATGACGTCGTACCCCACGCCGCCGATTCTCGATGCCGTCCAAGTGAAGCAGCGGTCGATCACTTCTCGCCCTAGGCCGATCGCTTCGAAAATCTGCGCGCCCCGGTAGCTCGCCAGTGTCGAGATGCCCATCTTGGACATCGTCTTGAGCAAGCCTTTGCCGACGGCCTTCACGTAGTTGGCGATGGCTTCTTCGGGCGAGTGGCCGTGCAGGTCTCCATGGCCCGCCAGGCTGACGAGCGTGTCGAGGGCGAGGTATGGGTTGACGGCACTCGCACCGTAGCCGATCAGTAGGCAAAAGTGCATGACCTCTCGCGGCTCGGCTGACTCGACTACGATGCCTACCCGCGTGCGCGAGCCGTCCCGGATCAGATCATGGTGCACCGCTCCCGTGGCGAGCAGCGAAGGAATGGGGACGTGCCGCTCGTCGGCTCCGCGGTCGGAAAGAATGATGATCTCGTACCCGTCGGCGACCGCCTGCCGCGCCGCCTCGCACACGCGGTCGAGCGCCCGCTCGAGCGCGGTTCCCGTGCCATCGTCTTCGAACAAAATCGGGATCGTCGTGGCACGGATCCCGTTCGCGTCGATCTCGCGTACTCGCGCGAGTTCCTCGTTCGTGAGGATCGGCTGCTCGATGGCGAGCTGGCGGCAGTGCGCCGGACTTTCATCGAACAGGTTCTCCTGGCGTCCGAGGGTGAGCTTGAGGCTCATGACCAACTCTTCGCGGATTGGATCGATCGCCGGATTGGTGACCTGAGCGAACAGCTGTTTGAAGTAGTTGAACAGCAGCTGCGGCCGATTCGACAGGCACGCCAGGGGCGTGTCCGTACCCATCGAGCCGACGGGTTCCTGTCCGTTCAGGGCCATCGGCGTGAGCAGAACGCGCAGGTCCTCGAGCGTGTAGCCGAATAGTTTCTGCCAGTGCAGCAGTTCCTCGCCTTCGATCGTCCGGGCGGTCTCCCGTGCCGGGGGCAGCGCGTCGAGTTCGACGAGCTGCTCGCGCAGCCATACACCGTACGGCGCCCGCGTTGCGATCGTGTGCTTGACTTCCTCGTCTTCGATGATCCGCTGCTCGACGAGATCGACGTAGAACATCCGCCCCGGTTGCAGGCGATCTTTGAGCACGACGTCCTTGGCCGGAACATCGAGCACGCCCGTCTCCGAGGCCATGATCACCAGACCGTCGCGAGTTACCGAGTAGCGCGACGGACGCAGGCCGTTCCGGTCGAGAACCGCACCGATTCTGCGGCCGTCGGTGAATGCGATCGACGCCGGGCCGTCCCACGGTTCGAGCAGGCACCCGTGGTACCGGTAGAAGTCTTTCTTCTCCTGCGGCATCGATTCGTGCTTCTCCCACGCTTCGGGGATCATCATCATCATGGCGTGGGGGAGCGAGCGGCCCGTCTGGAACAGGAGTTCGAGGCCGTTGTCGAACACGGCCGAGTCGCTCTGGCCGGGCTCGATGATCGGAATCAAGCGTTTGATGTCGTCCCCGAACAACTCGGATTCGAAAATCTTCTCGCGCGCCGCCATCCAGTTCGTATTGCCACGCACGGTGTTGATTTCGCCGTTGTGCGCGAGATAGCGGAAGGGTTGAGCGAGTCGCCACGTGGGAAGCGTGTTCGTGCTGAACCGCGAGTGGACGAGAGCCAGGGCGCTGGCAAAGCGCGGATCCTCCAAATCGGGGAAGAAACCCAGCACCTGCGGCGCCATGAGCATGCCCTTGTAGACCATCGTTCGGCACGACAGGCTGCAGACGTAGAAATCCCGAGACACCGCCCCGCCGCTCTTGACTGCTTCGTGCTCGGCGATCTTTCGGGCCAGGAACAGGCGCCGCTCGAGATCGTCTTCGTCCATGCGGGCGCGCGGCTTGGCGAATACTTGGGCGATTGCCGGCTTGGTCCGGAGCGAAATCCGGCCGCAGTGGCGTTCGTCGGTCGGCACTTCGCGCCATCCGAGTACTTCCATCCCCGTCGACTCGAGGGCCCGTTCGAGCAGTCGGACGGCGTGCGACCGGTAGTGGGAATCGAGCGGCAGGAACACCATCCCGGCGCCGTAGCGACCTGGATCGGGAAGCCGAATGCCCAGCTCAGCGCAGCGCTCGACGAGATACTCGTGCGGAATCTGAACGAGAACCCCGGCGCCGTCGCCCGACTCCGGATCGCAGCCGCACGCCCCCCGGTGCTCGAGGTGTTCGAGTGCCTCGATGCCCTTCAGAACGATCTCGTGCGAGCGCCGGCCGCTGACGTCGGCGACAAATCCGACACCACAGGCGTCGAACTCAGTGCGGTCGCCTCGAAAGGCGCCGGCGGCAGGCGTGGTTTCATCCATGTCCGATTCGACTCCGCTGAACAGAGAGACGTCGAGCCGCAACTGCGGCGACCGGCGACACTAGTAAACTTACTGAAAGAAGTCAAATAACTCGCCCGCCGCACGGTTTCCGGCCAAGATCTTTGCTTTGTTGGCCTAAATCGGACACGATTAGCTCTATGACGCATAAAAACGCCACCGCCGGCCGGGGGCTCGACGAGCAGGAGCAGGCGATCGCGCGTGCCCTGATCCGCAACCCCCGCATTTCAGACAACCGCCTGGGCGAAGAAAACGGTATTCCCATCCGCACCGTAAGCCGCAAACGCACGCGCATGGAGCGCGAAGGATTGTTGCGGTACTACGCTGAGGTAGACATGTCCGCGAGCGGGACCGGGTACTTCCAGTGCCGCCATCTCTACATCATCCGTTTTCGCGTGGGCATCAGTGTACGCCGCATCCTCGATCAGATCTCATCGGAGCCGAACGTAGCCACGGTCTTCACCCGTTCGGTCTACGAGTCGCATGTCGCTGAGATCGAGGGACGCGTTGCGCTGGTCATGATTCTCGAGGGACAGTCGGACGCCGACATCGTCGAGCGTTTTCAAACAGAAATCGTGCCGTCGTTGGAGAAGACCCACGGCAAGGACGCGATCGAGGACGTCGACACGATCCGCATTCTGCAGAGCGTTCGCCTGCTGCACAACTACCTGCCCACGGCCAATATGGAGCGCGGCCGCATCCGTGACGATTGGAGCTCCGAGGCGCTGTTCGTCGCCTGAGGCGGGCCGCCCCGTGGCCGGTTCCTGCAGCTGCCGGCTGCGGTTACAATGACCGGAGTGACGAAGCTGCGCAGAGTTCCGGCGGTGAGGCTAAAGGCGGGGGTGATTCGCATCGCCTCGCGGGCCTGTCTCGCGGCTTGGCTCGCGGTTGCTGCGTGCTCGCTGGCCGTCTGCTCGGCTCGAGCCCACGTCGATCGGATCGAACGCCGGAGCCGGGAACTGGCGCTACCCGATCCGGTGCTCGACCCCTCGTGGCCCGATCTCGAGACGGCACCGGCGAGTACCGTTCCGGCGGACGAGGCCGGACGAGACGCGACGGACCCCGGCGAGGCGGTCGAGGTGGAGCCGTCGACTCCACCCGAGAGGGTTGCGCCGAACCCGGACGACGCGGGAGATTCCGAGCCTTTCGGGACGGCGACCCATCCCGACGGCAGCGACGGCTTCGGACCGGACCCATCCGAGTGGTGAGGTGTCATGGGAAACGTACGAGACTTGATCCGCTTGACCGACGATGAGATCCGAGCCTACGTCGAATCGTCGATGACCGCGATCGTCGGCACGATCAACCACGATGGGTGGCCGCACGTCGTCCCCATGTGGTACGCGGTGATCGACGGGCTCATTCACATGCACACATACAAGGCTTCGCAGAAAGTGCGTAACCTCGAGCGGGATCCGCGCGGCTCGATCTTGATCGAAGACGGTGTGCGCTACAACGAGCTGCGCGGGGTGTTCATGCGCGGGCGCTTCGATGTCATCGACGACCAGGATCTGTGTTATCGGATCGGTATCCTAGCGGCGGCCAAGTACATGGACTCCGATGAGGAGCAGGCCGGGCCGTTCGTTCGACACCAGGTACGCAAGCGCGTCGCTCTCGTCTTCCACCCCGAGAAGATCTCGAGCTGGGATCATCGCAAGCTGCCGTAGCCGGGCGGCTGGCGCGCCGCGGGCACGCTGGGTGCGGTAGCGCGGAGCCGGCCCACCGCCGGCAATCGGCGACCGGCCGGTCGACTCTGCACCGGCCGCTGGGGGGCGCTTCCGTCCTGCGCCGCTCAGACGTAGATCCCGCCGGCGAACGCCCGGTCCTGGCGGATCATCACGTTGACGCAAGCCGGCTTGCCGCTGTCGAACGCCCGCTCGAGCGCAGGACGAATCTGATCTGGCTCGGTGACGAGCTCTCCGTATCCGCCGAGTGCCTCGACGACCTTGTCGTAACGGGTCGCTGCCAGCTGCGTCGCCACCATGCGGTCCTCTCCGTACATGTTGATCTGTGGCCGCATCATTTGGCCCCACGCCTGGTCGTTGCCGATGATGCCGACGATCGGCAGGCCGAAGCGCACGGCCGTGTCGTACTCGAAGCCGTTCAGTCCGAAGCTGCCGTCGCCGTAAATGATCAGCACGCGCTTGTCCGGGTGTGCGATCTGCGCGGCCAAGGCGAAAGGCATCCCGACCCCGAGCGTGCCGAGCGGTCCCGGATCCATCCACGCTCCATGCTTGGGAACCGGCACCACCTTGGCGGCCTTGGCGACGATGTCGCCCCCGTCGCCGATGAGGATCATGTCGTCGTCTACGAAATCGGCGATTTCCCTGCACAGCCGCATCGGGTCGATGGGCACTTCGTCGGAGCCCAGCTGGGCGGCCAAGCTTTCCTCTTCCTCGATTTCACGGCGCCGCCACTCTTCGACCACGCCGGACCAGTCGAGCTCGAGGCCGCGCGCGCGGGCGCGTTCGGTGAGGGCGTCGAAGGCAAGACCGATGTTTCCCACCAGGCCGATGTCTGCAGGGCGGTTGTGGCCGATGAGTGTGGCGTCGAGATCCATCTGGATGATCTTGGCTTCCTGCGGAATCGACTGGCCGAAACGCATGCGGAAATCGAGCAGCGACCCGGCGAGCAGCACGCAGTCGGTTTGCTCTAGGTATGCGCGCCGCGTGCGGTTGAAAAAGTACGGGGAGTCGTGTGGCACCGTTCCCCGCCCCATGCCGTTGCAGTAGCAGGGCATTTTCATGGCATCGAGAAAACGGTTGAGTGCCTCTGCTCCTTGTGACCACTTCACGCCGGTGCCTGCCATGACCATGGGCTGCTTGGCGCCGGCCAGCATGTCGAGCGCACGGTCGATCTGATCCGGATCCGGCGCCACGCGAGCCGGCGGCAGAGGGGTGGGGCAGGGCGTCCGGTCCAGGTCCACCGAGCCGAACAGGACGTCCATCGGAATCTCGAGATAGGACGGTCCCGGATTGCCGGCGAGGGCGTAACGGATCGCTTCTTCGATATACTCGCCGATGCGATCGGTCGCATAGCACGCCTCCGCCCACTTGGTGATCGGCCGCATGACGCTGATGTGGTCCATTTCCTGGAGCGACCCGCGTCGCAGATTGACGAGCGGTCCCTGTCCGCCGATGACCAGAACCGGCGAGTTGGCCCGCCACGCGTTGGCGATTCCCGTCACTCCATCGGTCGCGCCGGGACCGGCCGTGAGCAACGCGCATCCGACCCGCCCAGGGTGTAGCCGCGCCCACGCATCGGCAGCGTGCACTGCGGCTTGTTCGTGGCGGACATCGACGATCCGGATGCCCTCATCGAGGCAGCCGTCGTAGATGGGCATGATGTGCCCCCCCGACAGGGTGAAGACACACTCGACACCTGCATTCTTCAGCGCGCGGGCGGCTAGCTTTCCTCCGTGCATGGTCTTTACGCTCTCCAGTGGGGCGCTCTCGGGCGCCGTATCGTTATTCTCGAATCCGGGACGGGCACTGCGGTGACGGGTTCCGTCGCAGGCCGGCGCCCCCGGCTCGGCCGGTGCATCCTACACACGCGCTCGTGACAACGAAACAAGCGGGGATCGAGTGCGACGATTGACTCGGAGGCGTTCGAAACGTAGCAGGAGACGAGCCGTGAGAAGGCGCCCGCCGGGCGGACGCCGCCTGGAATCCGTTGCGATCAGACGGCGGCCGCGGCAGGGCGCTTCGTTCGGGAAAGAGGTGAAAGGCCTCTACTGCCCCGCAACTGTATGGGGGGACGACCGCCGCACGACGCCACTGGGACACCCGGGAAGGCGCGGCCAGTAGGACGATCCCCGAGTCAGGACACCGACGCGGCTCATCTGGTTGGGTCGAGCCTTTCGCGGGAAAGGCGACCGGCGCACTCGGGCTTTTTCGCCCAGGCTCCTGTCAGCGATCGTTTCCGCGAGGGCTCATAGCCTGGATCTCCGGCGAGGGCCGGAGGAAAGGAGACGATCATGTCAAAGAAACGATTGGCCTCGGCGGCGCTTCTTGCCGCCGTCTGCTCGACCGGGCCCGTGCATGCTTCTGTGACGGCGGCGTCCGGATACCTGTACGCGCCGCTGGCGGTGGGCGAGGTGACGCAGAGCTGCGTCGCGTCGGCGCCGGGCGGTACCTTCGTCGCCGTCGGGCCTGGATTTACTGGGGCGGCGCAGCGCGTCGTCCTTGTCACGGAATCCGGCGCCCAGCGCGACGTCGTGACCGGTCTGAACTCGGTTGCCGACTGCGCCTACGATCCGGCATCGGACACGCTGTACGTTACGGACAACGGGCTCGAAGCGCCCGGCGCCGTCACCGGCGATACGGTGTTTGCTGTGCCCTCGGCCTCGACAGCCACATCCCTTGCGGCCAGCGGCCTCGAGCTCGTCCCTCCGGGATCGATTCCGACGGCGGCAAGCCTTGCCCTTGCTCCTGGTGGAGGGGTCTACGTGGGGGATGCGGCCGGCGGCGGCTTAGGGCGCGTGTTGCTCGTGGATGCGGGTGGCGTCTCGACGGTCATCTCCGGCCTCGACTTCACCGGCGGTCTGACGGTAGCGAACGGTGATCTTTTCGTCGCGCAATCGCTGGCGACGTTCGAGAGCGAGATCTCGCGGTACCAGACCGACGGGACGTTCCTGTCTCAGGTTTCCGGACCCACGTTTACGCATGGCTCGTACGATCTCGGCGTGCTTGTCGACGGGCGTCTCGCCGTCACGGGAGCATTTGGAGGAGATGTCGTGGCGATCGATATCGCGGGCGGATCCGCTGCCCTCGTTTCGGGACTGACGTTCGCCAGCGGAATCGACGTCGACTCCTTCACTGGACGCGTGAGTATCCTGTCTTCGACGTTCATTCCCACGGAGGAGGATAAGACGATCCACCGCTTCGTGCCCGTCGCCCGCCTGGTCCCGGGCCGAGGATCCGAGAAAAAGGAATGTGTGGCGGAATACTACGGCGTCGAGCTGGTCCCGGCCAAGCCGGGCAAGCAGCCGAGGCACGCAATCTGCGTGGACGGCTCTTCGTGCGACACGGATGCAACGGCCGATGGAGCGTGCGTGTTTCCTCTCGGCGTTTGTCTGGGCGTTGCCGACGATCGGTTGCCCGATTGCCCGGCGGCGGGCGTCGCCTCGCTCGAGCTGCGCAAGGCCAAGCCGGCATCCGCGTCGTGGTCCGCGATGGTGGCGGCCGCTCAGGCGGTGCTCCCCGCTCCGGCCGGCACCTGTTTCTTCAGCGATGGGGTGATCGTGCCGCTGAAGACCACGAAGAAAGGTAAGATCAAGCCGGGCAAAGCGGTGATCAAGGTTCGTGCCGAGACCGACGAAGGAAAACCGCGCAAGGACACCGACAAGATCAAGCTCATGTGTCTTCCCGCGACGCCGTGAAGCGCCGAGCGGGCGGCGCCACCGCGCGCCGCCCGCTCAGGCCCGCCCGAAGCCGCCGTTTACGCTGATCGCCTGTCCGGTGATCCAGGAAGATAGGTCCGAGGCGAGAAACGCGACGAGCGGAGAAATGTCTTCGGGTTGCCCCAAGCGGCCGAGAGGGTAGAACTTGACCGCTTCGCGCTCGATCTCTTCGGTCAAATACGCCGTCATCGGCGTGTGCGTAACGCCCGGGCAGACTGCGTTCACGTTGATGCCGAACCTACCGAGCTCGACGGCGAGGCCACGGGTGAGCGAAATCACGCCCCCCTTGGTCGTTCCGTAGACCACGAGACGTTTTTCGTTGGCCTTTCCCGCCTCGGATGCCAGCGAGACGATCTTCCCGTAGCGGCGCTCGATCATGTGATCCGTCACGGCGCGACAGCAGTTCATGACGCCGACGAGATTGATCTCGATCAGATCGCGCCAGTCGCTCGGCTGAGTCTCGGCGAAGAAACTCAATGGGCCGCCGATGCCGGCCGAGTTGACGAGGATATCTACTTGCCCGTGCACGTCGATTGCGCGTTCGACCATGGCACGGCACTGCTCGAAAGAACGGACGTCGACCGCGATCGTTTCCGGCTTGCGGTTTTCCGTCTTCAAGTCGGCCGCGGTCTCTAGGAGTCCTGCTTCGTTGATGTCGGCGAGCAGCAGCCGGCATCCCTCCTCGTGGAGAACGCCGGCGATCGAACGCCCGAGACCCGATGCGGCACCGGTGACGATGGCTACCCTGTCCTTGAGTTTGAGATCCATGTGTCCTTCCCCACTCGACTTTGCGTCCGCGTGCGCGCATGGGCGGCCGCCGACGCTCGACATTCCGGGCGGCGCCGGAGGGCGCCGTGACGTATCCTGCTAGCCGACGGGCGGCGGCGTTGCCACCGGTGGCGCTCGCGGAGGCCGCCGGCGGCGGCAACGCGGCAGCCGGTGCGGGCGGCGGGCGAGTTCCGTGAAGTCGGTCGAGACATTCCGCGACGCGCAACGATGTCCCGAAGGCCGCAGGCTCGGACCGCGACGAGCGACCAGCGGCGGTGGTCTCGAGCCCGTCGGCGTTGCCGCCTCGGGCGGGCGCGCGGGGTTGCCCCGTGCAGATGCGTGATTATCGTGGGAATCCGCGAGGCACGCTCGAAGTGGGCAAGACACTCATTGCCATCGGTATCGTGTTCATCCTGGCCGGCGTCGCACTGCAACTCGGTTGGCGTCTCTGGCCGGGACGCCTTCCCGGGGACATCGTCATCGAGCGGCGCAACGTGACGATTTTCTTTCCCATCGTGACGTGCCTGGT
>CAZQYE010000052.1:0-10718 GCA_964597375.1 uncultured Myxococcales bacterium | reverse complement strand
GACTCGCGACGGCAGTAAGAACTCGCTCGTCTGGGGCGATACGAATGCGACGGGAGGGTTTGGAACGCGCAGCATCGTTCCCGCGTTCCTCGACGTAGACGAGACGAGCGATATCGTCGAGGCTGCGCTTTCGCACCGGATCGAGCGAACGCGACTGCGCGGCGAGCTGCGCTACGAGTCGTTCGACGTCGATGACGCCCGGCGGGTGCAGCGGAACCCCGGAGAGAGCGGCCTCGACCGCTTTCTCACGCAGACCGACGGGCGCGACGGAGAGTCGCTGCGCGTGCGCGCCCACGGCCAGAGCCGCTTTCTCAGGGGAAAGGTCGTGGCGACTTCCGGCTTCTCCTACGTGCGCCTCGACACCGACGTCTCGGGATCCAGGATCTACGGCGATCGGTTCGGAGCCTCGTTCGACCCGGCGTTCGCCAACCGCCAGCTCTTTGAGCGCGGCTTCTTTGGGCTCGACGGGCGCAACGAGCTGCGATTGCGAACGGGCAACTTGAGCGTCATGGCGATGGCGCGAAAGGACCTGCGCGTGGTCGCGGCACTGCGAGCGAGCAAGGAAAGTTACGACAGCCAAACGAGCGCCACGGAAACGCTGCTCGATCCGCGTGTCAGCCCAAGCGCAGTCGAAAACGCGCTGCTCACCGACAGCAGCTCCAACCGCACGACGTTCGACGAAAGCGTCGAGGTACGTTACACGGGGCTTGCACGCGCAGCCCTGTATCTCACCGCCGACTGGCAGCAGGCCGACGGCGACTTGATCGAGCAGCAGACGACCGGCGGGCTTGTGAGCCTCGACCGCAAGACGAACGTCGATCGCATCGCCCAGCGTTACGCCCTCGGTGGCACGTGGCGGCCGCTTCGGGCGCTGTCTCTTTCGGGCAAGTACGGCTACGCGCGGCGGAAAAACGATTACGACCAGCTCGTCGACTCGACCGACAATCGGCTCGGCGGCGACCGCTATCCGGCGTTCTTCGTGTCCGACCAGATCGAAGACAACGCGCTCAACGTTCGCTTGTCGTGGCGGCCGGCAACGGCCCTTCAGATCGCGACGCGCTACGACTTCGATCGCTCGGTGCTCAAATCGCGGGGGGAAGGATTCGCGTCCGTCGAGGGTGGCAAGGTAACCAGCCACAGCATCGGCGCCACGGCATCGTGGAAACCCATCGCGCAGATGTACCTGCAGGCCGACGGCACGTACACACAGAGCCAGACCGACACGCCGGCCGACACGCTCAGCGGCACGGCCGGCCTGCTGGTTCCTGACTTCGACAACGACTTTTGGAATGCCAGCGTCCTCTCGGGCGTTGCGCTCGACGACGACACCGACCTCAGGGTTCGCTACTACTTCTACAGGGCCGACAACTACGCGGACAACTCGGCGGTCTCGCTGCCCTACGGCGCCGATGCCGAAGAGCACGGCGTGTCGGCCACGCTCGAGCGGCGGATCTCGGAGGCGGCCAGCGGGCGCCTGCTATACGGCTACGTGACGAGCGACGATCGGACCTCGGGGGGGCACGATGACTTCAGCGGCCACCTCGTGCTCATGAGCGTCCGCCTCGGCTTCTAGCAGGGACCGCGCTAATACCGAGTTTCGGCATCCAAGCCTGAGCATTTTCAGCCACTTGCAAAAGGTGCTTATCCCTGTCAAGCGGCGGTGAGGCGGGCGGGGCCGGGGACCTCTTCGGTGCGGTCGAGCGGGCGGTTGTGCTCGTCGACGAACACGACCTTCGGGTGCCAGGAGCGAGCCTCTTCTTCGCTCATCCAGCCGAACGCAGCGATGATCACTAGATCCCCTTTGCGCGCCTTGTGGGCGGCAGCCCCGTTGATGCACACGACCCCCGAGTGGCGCTCCCCCGGAATCGCGTAAGTCTCGAAACGCTCTCCGTTCGTAACGTTCCAAATCTGAACGGCCTCGTGCGCGATCAAGCCGGCCCGGTCCATCAGCTCCTCGTCGATCGTCACGCTCCCTTCATAGTGAAGGTCCGCCTCGGTCACGGTCGCTCGGTGGATCTTGCCTCTGAGCATCTTACGCATCGTTACGTCACTCCTAGTTGGTCTTCAGTCTGCAATCGTCCGCGGGCGGGCCGCCAAGCGGGTCGGCCGGATCGTCCGCCGATGCCGTCCCATACTCCCGGCAGGCGTAGCAACGCCGAGCGCCGCAGCGCCACACACTTTCGTGCGAACTCGGCCACTACTCGCCCTATGGCGTTCCATCACCGCCTCCTTGCTTGGCGTCAAGCCCAGTCTGAAGCGAACCGACGCCGGGCGGCTCGATGATCTCGTCGCCCGTGGGTTCCGGCGCGGCGGATCCGGCGGCCCGGCCGCCTAATGTTTTCGTCGGGCCGCCGCCGGCAGCCGCCGGCCGGCCTCGGCCCTCGCTGCGATTCCCGGAGACGACGATCCCGCGGCCCAAAATCACGTTGTCGATCAATCGCACATCGCCAAGCCACGCCGCCACGGCCATCACGCTGTCGGCACCGGCCGTCTCGACCGGCTGCACATCCGCGCCGCCTACGACCTCGAGGTACTCCACGCGCACCTGCGGCTCGGTTTCAATCCGCGCGCGTGCGATGTCTATCAGACGCCGGCTCTCGCGCTCGCCACCGGCGAACGCATCGGCAGCGGCCTGCAGAGCGCGCGACAACACGACCGCCGCCTGCCGCTGGCCGGCATCGAGCCTGGCGTTGCGCGAACTCATCGCCAGCCCGTCGGCCTCTCGCACCGTCGGCACTCCAACGATGCGGATCGGGAAATGCAGGTCCTCGGTCATCCGGCGAACGACCTGCAACTGCTGGTAGTCCTTCTCACCGAAGTAAGCGACATCGGGACGCACCATGTTGAACAGCGCAGCGACGACCGTCGTCACGCCATCGAAGTGGCCCGGCCGCCCGGGTCCGCACAGCGTCTCCGTCAGCCCGGACACGTGTACGCTCGTCGCCGCGCCAGCGGGATAGACGTCTTCGGCACGCGGCAAGAACAGAACGTCCACGCGCTCGGCCTCGAGCAGGCGCCGGTCGCGCTCCTCGTCGCGCGGGTAACTGTCGAAATCGTCCCGCCGGTTGAACTGCGTGGGGTTGACGAAAATCGACACGATGACGACGTCGCAGTCGCGCCGCGCGGCCCGAATGAGCTCGAGGTGGCCTTCGTGCAGGTAGCCCATCGTCGGCACGAAGCCCACGCGCAGCCCCCCGACGTGGAGCTGCATGCTGAACTCCTGCATCTTGGCAATGTCGGTGATCGTCTTCATCGCTCGACCACGATCGTAAGCCGCGGCGGCGGAATCGATCGGCCAACGGCACCCTCGCTCGCGTGTGGGCTCACGCCGCTGCGCCGGTGTGTTTGTGCCATCGCCATCGCGGCCCTTACGCCTTGCCGGCCCTCACGCCTTGCCGGCCTTCACGGCGACCGGACGCGGCGAGCTGAACGAGTGCTCGGCCGTCGGGAACCGGCCGCTCCGAACCTCTCCGGCGTAGGCTCCGATCGCCTCTTCGGCCGTGCGCCCGAGCTCGGCGTAGCGCTTGACGAACTTCGGCGCGATGCGGTCTTCGAGCCCAAGCACATCGTGGAGAACGAGAACCTGACCGTCGCAGTCCGGTCCGGCACCAATCCCGATCGTCGGCACCGAAACCGACGCCGTGATCTCGGCCGCCAAGTCCGCCGGAACGCCCTCGATGACGATCGCAAAGACGCCGGCCCGTTCGAGCGCTTCGGCGTCGCGCAGCAGCCGGTCGCGCGCTCCCGGGGCATCCCCGCCGCGGCGGCCCTGGACCTTGTGGCCTCCCATCCGGTGAATCGACTGCGGCGTGAGCCCGATGTGACCGACCACCGGAATGTCCACGTCGACGATGCGGGAGACCGTCTCGGCCATGTTCACGCCGCCTTCGAGCTTGACGGCCTCGGCGCCGCCCTCCTTGACCATCCGGCCGGCGTTGGCGACCGCCTCGACCGGCGACACCTGGTAGGAGAGGAACGGCATGTCGCCGACCACGAGCGCGCGTTCGCGCCCGCGCGCGACCATGCGCGTGTGGTAGATCATCTCGTCCATCGTGACGCCGAGGGTGTTGTCGTGGCCTTGCACGACCATTGCGAGGGAATCGCCCACGAGCAGCATGTCCACTCCCGCGCGATCGGCGATCCGCGCGAACGTGAAGTCATACGCTGTGAGCATTACCAGACGGCGTGTGCCCTTGGCCGCGACGACCCCGGGAACCGTCACTTTGGCCTGCTCGAAACTCTTGGCCATAAAAAAACCTCCCGGACCGTTCCGGAAGGCTTCGCCGTGGGGTGCACGCGCCCTGCGAGACCGCGCGCACCGGCCCAACTCTGCACTCCCGTCTCGGTCCTACGATGCGCCCGCCCTTGGCGGGCCGCACCGCTCAGTCGGATCCAAGCGGTACGTAGTGCTGGACGCCCTGGCCCATCGACCCGATCTCCCGAACTAGGTCGGCGAAGTCGCCGCCGTTGCCGACGAAGTCGACGTCGGAAGTGTTGACGACGAGCAGCGGGGTGTCCGCATACGTGTGGAAGAAGCGTCTATACGCTTCCGCCACCCTCTCTATGTACTCCCGGCCCATTCGTCTCTCGTAGGGCCGGTCTCGTCTCTTCAGCCTCCTCAGCAGGACCTCGGTCCTCGCATCGAGGAACACCACGAGGTCCGGCTTGCGAATCCTCGCATCGAGCAACTCGTAGATCCTGTCGTAAAGGGCCAGTTCGTCCCGCGACAGGTTGAGCTCGGCGAAGATTCGATCCTTCGCAAACGTGTAATCGGCTACCGTCGCCCGCTCGAACAGGTCCATTTGCGCCAGATCGAGCTGCTGGCGGTAGCGCTCCATGAGGAAGGAGACCTGCGCGGTGAACGCGTAGCGCTCCGGATCCTCATAAAACCGCGGCAGGAAGGGATTCTCCTCGACCGGCTCGACCACCAGCCGCGCGCCCCACTCCTTGGCCAGCGCCGCGGCAAGCGTGGACTTGCCCACGGCGATCGGCCCTTCCAGAGCAATGTAGCGCGCTTCGGACAGCGCCCGGCCTCCTCCCCGCCTGCTCAGCGTATTTACGGTTACCACGCTCCCGAAAACCAGTCCACCGGACCGCGAGCCGGCTCGGGACGTGCTATTCTCGAAAACATGGCAGATGAGCAGGCCAGAGCCCAGGCAAGAGCGCATGCCGGGGGCTTCCTGATCGCCGGAATCGCCGCGGACCGCCGGCCTGCAGACAGGGAACTACTTGATTTCATTGAAGAAATATCCCCGTTCGGCGTCATTCTCTTCAGCCGCAACCTGCCCGACCACGAGGGCGTGCTGGCGCTGACCGGCGCGCTGCGCCGGCGGTTTCCCGACCTTGCGCTGGCGATCGATCACGAGGGGGGGCGCGTCCACCGCCTGCCGCCTCCCTTTACTCGATTTCCACCGGCTCTGTCCATGGCACGCCACGGCGATCCCGGCCTCGTGCGCGAGGCCGCCCGCGCCCAAGCCCGCGAGCTGCGGGCAGCCGGTTTCGACATCAACTTCGCACCGGTCCTCGACATCCACACGAACCCGGACAACCCGATCATCGGAAATCGGGCCTTTGGAACCACGCCGGAGGAGGTCATCCATAACGCCCTTCCCTACCTGCAGGGCCTCAGCGAAGGCGGCGTGCTCGGCTGCGCCAAGCATTTTCCCGGCCACGGCGACACCGCGGCGGACTCTCACCTAGAGCTGCCCCGGGTCGGCCACGACCGAGACCGCTTGCTGTCGGTCGAAATGGCCCCTTTTGCCCGAGCCATCGAGCAGGGCGTGGCCATGATCATGACGGCCCACGTACTCTACGACGCGCTCGACGGCGAGCGTCCGGCGAGCCTGAGCAAAGCGGTCGTCGGAGATATCCTGCGCGGGCGTCTCGGCTACCGGGGCGTGGTCGTGTCCGATGATCTCGACATGAAAGCGATCACCGCCGAGCGCTCGGTCGGCGAGGCAGCCGTAGAGGCGATTGACGCGGGCAGTGACCTCGTTTTGGTGTGCCAGAGTGAACAAAGCGTCACCGAGGCGCGCGGGGCCATCGCCGAGGCGATCGCCGAGGGCCGGCTCCCCCGGGCGACGGTCGAGGCCGCCGCTCGGCGCCGTGCGAAGCTGGCATCGCGCATCCGCAAACTGAGGCGAGCGGCACCTCCGGATCCGTCGGTCATCGGCACGGCCGTACACCGGGACCTCGCGGCCCGGCTGGCGTGAGGCCGGAGTTGGGCACCCGTGCGCCGTTCATTACGCGTCGCCGGCGCGTCTTGGGCCTGCCAGAAAGGCCGCCGTTTGCGCGAACGGCGCCGCGGGCCTTCATGCCAACGTGCACAACGCCCGCAGGTCCCCCGTGAATACCGTCCGGCCGGTTGGTCCTGCGGCTCGGGCCCACCGCCTTGCCAGCATTGGCCGCAGCGGTTTCTTGCTCCGGCTCGCGCGGGCCCACCGATCATGCAGACGACGTGGGCGGCCCGTCTTTGACGCAGAGGCGCGAGTCGTTGTAAGAAAAGGAAAGCCGCGTTCAGCGGCGTTTGCGCGATCGACTGGCGGCATGCAAAAGGATGGGGGGATGAAGGGCTGGTATACGCACTTTCGGCTGACCGACGACCCGTTCGACGCCGGCGCTCCGTCGTTCCGGTACTACTATGGGTCGCGCTACGGCGTCATGTCCCTACGGCTCGAGCGGGCCCTCGATGAACAGCGAGGTTACGTGCTGGTTACCGGGCCGCCCGGCAGTGGCAAGAGCACGCTGGTACGCTCGGTGCTCTCACGAAGCAACGCCTGCGCCTATGCCACGGTCTCGGCCGCGCAAGCTGCGCCGATTGCCGTCATCGATGCACTCCTGCGCTCTCGGGAACCGCTCGACGGCGGCTTTTCACCGACTCGAAAGCGCGCTGCTCTGATCGACTTGATCGAGCGCGCCCGGTCGAGCGGCCGCTCGATCGTGTGCGTGATCGACGATGCGCACCTAGCGGCGCCCGGCCAGCTCAAAGAGCTGGTAAGCGCCCTCGACATCACCGAAGACGCTCGCAAGATCGTCCAGCTCGTCGTGGTGGGACGCTCGCGCCTGTTGCTGGCGCTTCAGTCCCGGGCTTTATCGAGCCTGGCGGCCCGCATCGCCACGCGCATCGAAACCGAGACGCTCTCGCCGGCCGAAATCACCGATTTCCTCGTAGAGCGCCTCGAGGGCGCCGGGGCGCCCGATCCCACAGCGATTCTCTCGCCGATGGCCATGACGGCGATCGCCCGCCACAGCCGCGGCAGCATCGCGGTGGCATCGACGCTTGCCCGAGCCGCCCTGGCGCGCGCCGCCGACGCAGGCGCGCGTTGCGTAAGCTGCGAGATCGTCGACGAAGCCGCGGCTGTCTACGCCGGCCCTCCCGACGATGCAGTGCGACGCTCCACCGCCTACGTCACGAACACGGCCACCTCCACGGCGGCCGTCGGACTGATCGTCGTCGCGCTGGTGCTCGCCGCCGCCCAGATTCGGCTGGCCGGCGACGGCTCGGCACCCGTCGAGGCCCGGCTCATGGGGCTGAGTGGCTCTCGGCACCCGAGTGAGCACGTCACCTCAGAGAAGACGATCGAGCTGGCGCAAAAACGCGGGACGCCCCGCGAGACGTTCCTTTCGGACCGGCCCTACGAGGTACAGATCAAGCCACCGCCGCGCCCGGGCGCGGCAGCGCCCGAAACTGCCAAGCCGCCCGAGAAGCCGGTAGCCGCGCCGCCGGCAGGAACGCCGGCCATCGAAAAAGTAGAGTCCGCAACGCACGAAGCCGGGCCTGCTCGGCCGGCCGCCGAGGCGCCGGCCGCACCTGCAAGCCCCGCGCCGGCCGTCCGGCCTGAGACGGCGCCTTCCGCCGGCACAACGGAAACGTCGTCCAAGATCACCGGAAGCGCAACGACCAAGCCCTGGGTATCGCTCCAGGTCGGCGCCTTCCGCAACCTAAAGAGCGCGCACGCCCTGCAGCGCAAGCTCGCCAAGACGTTCTCCGACGTCTACATCAGCACCGTCGAATCGGGAGGCGAGCCTCTCTATCGGGTCCGCGTCGGCCGCTTTCGCACGGCGGATGAATCGCTCGATCTCAAGAGTCGGTTGCTTGCGGCGGGGTTCCCGTCTTTTCGCGTAACCGAACGCTGATGCGTCAGGCAGGCCGAGCGCCAGCGATCCGGCCCGGGAAATCTCCGCAAACCAAGTAGTCGGGAAGCCTTGCTTCGGCCGCTTACCTCCCAAGGATGACGGGCCGGAATTCGGCCACGGGGTACCTGCCGCGCACCGCTCCCGGCACCAAAGGGCGGCCTGATAATCGAGCCTGTGGGAACTCAGGCAATCGTGCGCCGCGCTCGCGCGACGACCCGCGCTAGTCCGCGCCGGAAGTCTCCACGAACCACGCCATGCTCGGTAATGATGGCGGTCACCAGTTCTGCGGGCGTCACGTCGAAGGCCGGGTTGTAGACATCGACCCCTTCGGCGGCCACGCGCCGGCCGCGCCAGTGGGTGACCTCGCGGGGATCGCGCTGCTCGATGGGAATCCGACCACCGTCGGGACAGTCCAGGTCGATCGACGAGGTCGGCGCTGCAACGAGGAACGGGACGTCGTGACGGCGGGCGAGCACGGCAAGCTGATACGTCCCGATCTTGTTGGCGACGTCTCCGTTCGCGGCCGTGCGGTCGGTACCGACCACCACCGCAGCCAAGCGGTGCTGCTGCATGAGGGAGCCGACCATGGAGTCCGCGAGCAGCGTCGTGGGAATGCCCAGCCGCACCAGCTCCCACGCGGTCAAACGCGCACCCTGCAAGTACGGTCGCGTCTCGGTCGCCCAAGCCCGAAATCGGCGCCCGCTGTCCCACAGCGCTCGAATCACGCCCACGGCGGTTCCGTAGCCGGCGGTGGCCAGCGCACCCGCGTTGCAGTGGGTCAGCACGTCGCCACGCCGGCGAATCGCTTTGGCACCGAGCTCTCCGATTCGCCGGTTGACGGCGATGTCCTCGGCCATCATCCGCCTCGCTTCACGCTCGAGTGCACGGCGGACTGCGTGCGGCGACGCCTGGTTGGGAAGCGACTCGAGGACGCGGCGCTGCCGCTCGATGGCCCAGCGCAAGTTGACGGCCGTCGGACGTGCACCTTCGAGAATCCGTGCCGCACGCTCGAAATCGTCGCGCACCTTGCCGCTGCGAAAGTGCGCTGCTTCGGCGGCCAGGGCATAGGCTGCAGTCACCCCGATCGCCGGAGCGCCGCGCACGACCATCTGCCGGATGGCGCGTGCCGCATCGCGCGCCCGCCGGCACTCCACGTAGGTTTCGACCGCCGGCAAGCGCCGCTGGTCGAGCAGCACCACGGTTCCACGGCGCCAGAGGATCGGCCGCAGCTCAGCCAAGCACGGCCTCCTCAGCGGAGAACACCGGCATGAACCCGAGGACTTGGGCGGCGCGGCGATCGTCGGCCACGCAGCGACCAGCGAGCGCCGCAGCCGTGAGTCCCTCGGGAAGCATCAAAGCTGCCGCAACCCGCGGCACTGGGAGCAAGACGCGACCGGCGAGCGCCCCTAGACGAGACAGCGGAACGACGCCGCGACTAGCGATGTTGAGCGTCTCGCGCGGCCGCTGGTCGACCGCCAAGGCCAGCGCCTCGATCAAGTCGCTGTAGTGCGTCACTTGAACGGGAGGATCGTAGCCAGCCACGCGCACACCGAGCCGCGCACCGAGTAGCTCGGTCACTGGACTGGCGATCGGACCGCCGACGACCGGAGCAGCGCGCAGCAGGGTCAGCCCCGCACGCAAGTCGGCCGCAAGGTCACGATACGTCCGCTCGGCCCGGCGCAACTCGGCGGCCCAACGACCGTAGCGGGTCTCGACTCCGAGTTCAGCAGCTCCCTGCCCGTCGCTACTCTCCGAAAACAACAACGGACTCGAGCGCGCCACCCCATAAACGACGGTCGAAGACAGCACGATCAAGTCGCGCAAGCGACCGCCCCGCTGATGCCAGAGTCTGAGCGCTCCGGCTACCGTCTCGGCAATCACGCTGTCGTACCGGCCGTGCCGGCGCGGCCGCACGGCCGACTCGGAAACGGCGAGTTGCACGACGACGGTGGGCTCGAGTCGCGCAAGCATCGCCGCCAACTCGCGCACCGCCCCGCGATCGAGTAGGCGCACGCGATGCTCGCGGCGAACACCCGTTCCTGCGCCCACCACTACTGGCGGCTGCGCAACCGACCGGCCGCGCTCGGCAAGTGCAAGTACGAGATCGGCTGCGAGGTCGTTGACGCCGACAATGACGACTTTGTTCTTGGCAGGTGCCATCGTCCGTGCATACGGCCACAGGCGAATGGACTCGTCAACAGCGGCGCCGCCTCATCTGCCAGCGTAGCGAGCGGTACCCGCCAGAGCAGGTTGGAGACGCCGACCCCGTTTGGAGGATGCGTAAACCAGCTCAGCATCCTCCAAATGGGGTCGGGGTCTCCAACCTGCCCGGGCGGCCTGCACGCTCGATACAGGGGCGGCCTGCTGCGACCAGCAGGTCAGAAGCGGCTGGGCTCCTCTGGCGGGTGCGTAAACTAGCTCAGCATCCTCCAAATGGGGTCAACCTCTCCGACGTTTCTCGCCGTCCTGCACGCTCGATACATGGGCGCCGCCTGCAACCAGCAGGTCGGAAGCGGCTAGGCTCCTCTGGCGCGGCGACGCGTTCGGATCGCTGCAACCAACGGGATGGAGGAGGGCAGGCC